>JBLHHE010000051.1:0-8746 GCA_047616465.1 Alphaproteobacteria bacterium | reverse complement strand
CATGGCGCTGGATACCGACACCGTACGGCGAATTGCGCGGCTTGCGCGCCTCCATATACCCGAGGAAGACCTCGCGCCCCTGGCCGGCGAGCTGTCGAATATTATTGGCTGGGTCGAGCAATTGGCCGAGGTCGATACGGTGGGCGTGGCGCCGATGACCAGCGTTGTCGAGACCACTCCCCATCTGCGCGAAGACGTGGTCAATGACGGTGGCTACCCGGATAAGGTGCTCGCCAATGCGCCCGATACGGCGGACGGCTTCTTCACTGTACCCAAGGTAATCGAGTAATGGCCGGCGTGACTGACCTCACCCAATTTACAATTGCCGAAGCCGGCGCAGGACTGGCGGCGGGCGATTTCAGCGCGCGCGAATTGACCCAGGCCCATCTCGACGCCATGGCGGCGGCGCGCGGCCTCAATGCCTACACGGTCGAGACCCCGGATAAGGCGTTGGCGATGGCCGACGCGTCCGACGAACGCCGGGCCCAGGGTAAGACGCTCGGTCCCCTCGACGGCATTCCCCTGGCGATCAAGGATTTGTTCTGCACCGAAGGCGTGTTGTCGACCGCCGGTAGCCATATCCTTGACGGCTTCAAGCCGGCCTACGAATCGACCGTAACGCAAAAATTATGGCAGGCCGGCGCGGTCATGCTGGGCAAGACCAACATGGACGAATTCGCCATGGGGTCGGCCAATGTGACCAGCTATTACGGCCCTTGCATCAACCCTTGGAAGGCCGCAACGGGTGACGCGGCGGGCAAGGATTTGGTGCCGGGCGGCTCGTCGGGCGGTTCGGCGGCGGCGGTTGCCGCGCGCCTGGCGCTGGGGGCGACAGGGACCGATACCGGCGGCTCGATCCGCCAGCCCGGCGCGTTTTGCGGCATCGTCGGCCTCAAGCCGACCTATGGACGGTGTTCGCGCTGGGGCATCATCGCGTTCGCCAGCTCGCTGGATCAGGCCGGGCCGCTGACCCGCACCGTGCGCGATGCGGCGCTGATGCTCGGCGCGATGGCCGGCTACGATGCGAAGGATTCGACCAGCGCCGATATTCCGGTGCCCGACTATGCCGCGGCCCTGACCGGAGACATCAAGGGGATGCGGGTGGGCATTCCGGCGGAATACCGTCTGGACGGTATGCCGGCCGAGATCGAGACGCTGTGGCGGCAGGGCCGGGACTGGCTCGAGCAAGCAGGCGCCGAAATCGTCGATATTTCGCTGCCCCACACCAAATACGCCCTGCCGACCTATTACATCGTCGCGCCGGCCGAGGCCTCGTCGAATTTGGCGCGCTACGATGGCGTGCGTTACGGCCTTAGGGTCGAGGGCGAAGACCTGACCGACACCTACGAGAAAACCCGCGCCGCCGGCTTCGGGCCTGAGGTCAAGCGCCGCATCATGATCGGCACCTATGTGCTGTCGGCGGGCTATTACGACGCCTATTATTTGCAGGCGCAAAAGGTGCGCACCCGCATCGCCGACGATTTCCGCGCCGCCTGGGAAAATTGCGATGTTATCCTGACCCCCACCGCACCCTCGGCGGCGTTCGCCATCGGCGAAAAGATGGACGACCCCATCGCCATGTATTTGAACGATATTTTCACCGTGCCCGCCTCGATGGCCGGCCTGCCGGCGATCTCAATACCGGCCGGACTGTCGTCCGACGGCCTGCCCCTGGGCCTGCACCTGATCGGCCCGGCGTTTGCCGAGGAAACAGTGCTGCGCACCGCCGACGTGCTCGAGACCGCGGCGGGGTTCGAGGCCACGCCATGATTTACCGCGCAGCCGATATCAAACGCCTCATCCTGAGCTTGTCGAAGGACGATGTAGCGTTTAGGACGTAAATCATGACCACCGACACCACGCACGATCATCTCTCCGGCCATGTCACGACGCGGATCGGCCATAACCAGAAGGATCTGGTCGAGGGCGCGACCGGCCCGTGGGAAGTCATCATCGGGTTGGAAGTGCATGCGCAGGTGACCTCGCAAGCCAAGCTGTTCTCCGGCGCGTCAACCGCGTTCGGCGCCGCGCCGAACAGCCAGGTCAGCCTGGTCGATGCGGCGATGCCGGGCATGCTGCCGGTGATCAACAGCGAATGCGCCCGCCAGGCGGTGCGCACCGGCCTGGGCCTGGGGGCGAAGATCAATCTGCGCTCGGTGTTCGACCGCAAGAACTATTTCTACCCCGATCTGCCCCAGGGTTATCAGATCAGCCAATTCACCCAGCCGATCGTCGGCGAGGGGCGGATCAGCGTCGATCTGCCCGACGGCGAGAGCTTCGAGGTGGGCATCGAGCGCCTCCATCTGGAGCAGGACGCCGGCAAGTCGATCCACGATCAGCATCCGCAAAAGACCTATATCGATTTAAATCGCTCCGGTGTGGCGCTGATGGAGATCGTCTCCAAGCCCGATCTGCGCTCGGGCGAGGAGGCGGCGGCCTATCTCGCCAAACTGCGCTCGATCCTGCGCTATCTGGGCACCTGCGACGGCGACATGTCGCAGGGTTCCATGCGCGCCGACGTCAACGTGTCGGTGCGCCGGCCGGGCGAGCCCCTGGGCACAAGATGCGAGATTAAGAACGTCAACTCCTTACGCTTCGTGCGCCAGTCGGTGGATTACGAGGTGCGCCGCCAGATCGAAATCATCGAGGATGGCGGCGCGATCGATCAGGAAACCCGTCTGTTCGACGCCAACCGGGGCGAGACCCGCTCGATGCGTTCCAAAGAAGAGGCCCACGACTACCGCTATTTCCCCGACCCCGATCTGCTGCCGTTGGAATTCGACCAGGCCTTCGTCGACGCCATAGCCGCCACGCTGCCCGAACTGCCCGACGCCAAGAAGGCGCGGTTCATCAGCGACTATGGATTGTCCTCCTACGACGCCGCAGTGCTGGTGGCCGAGCGCGAGACGGCGGAATATTTCGAGGCCGTGATCGATCCCCAGGGCGCCAATCGCGATGCCAAACTCGCCGCCAACTGGGTGACGGCGGAACTGTTCGGCCGCCTCAACAGCGCCGATCTGGAAATTACCGGCAGCCCGGTCGGCGCTGCCCAGCTCGGCGGGCTAATCGATTTAATCGCCGACGACACCATTTCAGGGCGCATCGCCAAGGATGTGTTCGCCGAGATGTTCGATAGCGGCAAAGACGCCGCCGCGATCGTCGCGGAAAAAGGCCTCAAGCAGATCACCGACACCGGCGCCCTCGAAGGCGTCATCGGCCAGCTTATCGCCGACAACCCCGAACAGGCCGACCAATACCGCCAGGGCAACACCAAGGTCGCCGGCTGGTTCACCGGACAGGCGATGAAGGCGACCCAGGGCCAGGCCAACCCGCAAATGGTCAACCAGATCCTCAAGGACAAGCTGGGCGGCTGACCCGGTTCGCCTCTGGCGCACCGTATTGCGTCAGAAAAACAGATGTGCCGGGTGGACGGATGGCGCGGCGCGACTACTTAGCTAAGCAATTCATTCAATGTATGGTCGTCGCAATGTGACGGCGTCACGGACCCATAGGGAGAAATTATTATGATAGGCGTAATTGGCGGAACAGGCGTTACCGGTCGGACAGTGGTCGCGGCGTTGCAGGCAAAGAGCGCGGCGTTTCGCTGCCTGGTGCGCGATACGGCCGCGGCGGCGGAGACCCTGGGCAGCGATGTGGAGCTGGTGCAGGCCGATGTCGATGACGCGGCGAGCATCGAAGCCGGCTTGGCTGGCTGCGACAAGCTGTTCCTGCTAACCGGCCACAGCCCGGCGATGGCCGGCCAGCAGATCGGCGCCATCGAGGCGGCCAAGCGCGCCGGCGTCACCCATGTGGTCAAGCTGTCGGGTGGCGACGCCATCGTGCAGGAAGTCACGGATGCCAAGATCGGTCACGCCCATTGGGAAATCGAGCAGATGCTGAAGGGCAGCGGCCTCGAATGGACGATCCTGCGGCCCGGGTTCTTCATGCAGAACTTTTTGAATATGGCGGGCATGGTGAAGGGGCAGGGCAAAGTCATGATGCCGGTTCCCGCCGATGTGCAGGTCGGCATGATCGACGTGCGCGATACCGGCGATGTGGCGGCGGCGGTCCTCACCGGCGACGGCCATAACGGCCAATCTTATTTCCTGGCGAGCGCGAACTATACGCCGAGCGATTTCACCACGGCGCTGTCGAGCGAGCTGGGCGCGGAAGTTCCCTTCGTCCAGGTGCCCATGGAAGGCGCGGTCGGCGCGATGAAAGAACGCGGCATGCCGGATTGGCTGATCGACCATCAATCGACGCTGATGGGCCTGCTCGCCGAAGGAAAATTTGCGGCGTCGAACGATTACATCGAGAAGCTAAGCGGCCACCCGGCGCGCACCCTCGCCGGTTTCGCCAAAGACTACGCCGGCGCGTTTAAGGGCTAGGCAATAAAAGCCCCTCTCCCCACGGGAGAGGGGTTGGGGTGAGGGGATATAATCTATCCGGGTAACACGTCGCCATCTATTTCCCCTCACCCCCGGCTCACTTCGTTCGCCACCCTCTCCCAGTGGGAGAGGGTTTATTCTTTCGCACCCTTCTGTAGGTTTAGGGTGGAGTTCTGTGGGAGGAACGCGATGAAAGTGGGTTTTATCGGTCTTGGTATTATGGGCGGCGCTATGGCGCGCAATCTGCTTGCCGCGAGCCACGATGTCACCGTCTATAACCGCACGCGGGCCAAGGCCGACGCACTTGTCGAGGCGGGCGCGACGGTCGCCGATACGCCCCTCGATACCGCCAGGGGCGCCGAGATATTGATCACCGTGCTCGGCGGCGATGCGTCGGTCGCCGAAATCTTGTTCGAGGGCGGCGAAGACCTCATCGCGGCGCTGCCCGATGGGGCGATCCACGTCTCCATGGAGACCATCAGCGTGGCCTATAGCGAGACCCTGACCGAAACCCACAAGGCGCGGGGCAAGGGATTTATTTGCGCGCCGATCATCGGCCGGGGCGATGCCGCCGAGGCCGCTGAGCTGACCCTGATCGTCGGCGGCGCCAAGGGCGATGTAGATCGCTGCGCACCGGTGTTCGAGGCCATGAGCAAACGGTCTGTGCATGTCGGCGAGGACCCGAAAGCGGCGGCCATTGTAAAACTCTCGAATAATTACCTGATCGCCGGGGCGTTGGGCGCCATGGGCGAGGCCTTCGCCGTGGTGCGCAAGGCCGGGGTCGATCCGACCGTATTCTACGACCTGATCACGGCGACCATGTTTTCCGCGCCGATCTATACCTATTATGGCCGGAACATCGCCACCGATGTCCACGCTCCGCCCAATTTCCGCACCCCGCTGGGGCTGAAAGACATCACCCAGATGATCGATAGCGCCGCCGCGCTCGGCGTGCCGATGCCGCTGGGCGAGTTGCTGCAAGATCAGATTCGCCAAGCTATCGAGGCCGGCGACGACGAGCTGGATTGGTCGTCGGTAGCCCGGGTCGCCGCCCGCGCGGCGGGTCTGCCGGTGGGGTGACGCAAAACCAAATTTTTTCCCCTCACCCCATCCCCTCTCCCGATGGGAGAGGGGCTAAACAACCCTCTCCTCGGGGAGAGGGTGGCGAGCGAGAGCGAGCCGGGTGAGGGGAGATAAGTTGTTGGTGGCTGGCGCCGCCGGGTCATCCCTGCTTCAATCACTGTAACAATAACCGGTCCAGGGGAAGTTCATGTTAAATGCAGCCGTCATCGGCCTCGGATGGTGGGGCAAGCAGATTGTCACCTGCCTTGCCGACAGCGAGAAGATCAATGTGGTGCGCGGGGTCGATGTGAACCTCAAAGGCGTGCGCGACTTCGCCGAGGCCCAGGATCTGGAAATTGGCGATTCCTACGAAGATGTGCTGGCTGATCCCGCCATCGATGCGGTGATCCTGGTGACGCCCCATCTGTTGCACGAGGAACAGGTATTGGCGGCCGCGGCGGCCGGTAAGCAGATTTTTTGCGAGAAGCCTTTCGCCCTCAACGCCGCAGCGGCCAAGCGAATGCTGGCGGCGTGCGACGAGAAGAGTATCCTCATCGGACTCGGCCATGAGCGGCGTTTCGAGCCCGCTTTAGAGGCCCTGAAGACCCATCTCGACGACGGCGATTTTGGCACGCTGATCCATATCGAGTGCAACTGGTCGCACAATAACTTCACCAAAAACGTCGCCTCGGGCTGGCGCAAGGATCCCAAGCAAGCGCCGGCGGGAACCCTGACCGCGCTCGGGGTGCATATCACCGATTATTTTCAGTCGCTCGCCGGGCCGGTCGCCAAATTGCGGGCGCAAACGGCGCACCGCTCGAGCCTGTTTCCCGCCAACGATGTGGTGGCGGTGCAGTTTACGTTCGCCAGCGGCGCCACCGGCTTCATGTGCAATATCGCCACCACGCCGTTCTATAGCCGGGTCAATGTGTTCGGCGACAAGGGCTGGGGCGAGGCGCGGGAAAACTCGAACGTCGACGTTCCGGAACCGGCGACCCTGACGACGCGCTGGCTCGACGAGGAAATGACGACGCAAACCTTCGCGTCGTCGAACGTGGTGAAGGCCAATCTCGAGCAATGGGCCGCCGCCGCCGAGCGGCGCGGCGACTACCGCTTCACCCGCGACCAGAAACTGCACAATGTGGAAATCTTAGAAGCTATCGTGCAATCCGCCGAAAGCGGCGAAGAGGTCACGCTGCGCTAGCGCTCGCTACTAGAGTAGACCCAACTCAGTGGGTCTCGTTCCAATGCACCATGGGCAGACCGGCGACCGGTGAGGTGAAGTAGGGCAGGTTGGTCGCCCGCAGGCTGCCGACATAGACCGTCTTCAGGTCGGGACCGCCGAAGGTCACCGAAGCGCACCAGGTGGCGATCTCGCCGCCGCACGACAGCAACAGATCGGCATTGACCGTTCCCGCCTGGAACGCATCGTCGAGCTTCTTCACCTCTTCCGGGCTGGAATCGTCGAAGATCATGCGATAATCGCCATCCGGTGTGATGGCGAACAGGCCGTCATTCATCACATGGGTGCCCCACAGATTGCCGTAGGCGTCGAAGGCGCAGCCGTCGATGAAACGGCCCGTATCGCTGGGGCCGTAGATTTCCTTGGTGCCCAGGCTGCCATCGGCGGCGATCTTGTAGCGCGCGATGTTGCGGCCGCAGGTTTGCACGACGTAGAGATATTCCTCGTTGGCGTCGAGTTTGCACTCGTTGGAAAAATGCACGTCGTCGGCGACGATGCGCACATCCTTGCCCTCTTCGTAGAGCAGGATGCGGCCGTCGACCAAATCCTTGCGGATGGCGGTCGGCCAGTCGTGAACCATGGTCGAGACGGTGATCCAGACACGGTTCTTGCTGTCGCGGCACACAAAGTTGACCTTGCCGATGGGCTCGCCATCGACCGTGTCGAACATCACCGTGGTCTCGCCGGTGCGGGTCATCCGCTCCAGACAATCGGTGCCGAAATTGGAAATCAGAATGTCGCCATTGTCGGCAAAGGCGAGGCCGTTGGGCAGGGTGCCTTCGACGAATTTGTTGGCGTCGTCCGACGATACTTCGAAGGCGTCGGCTGTGTGGGATTGGGTAATGATCTCTTGGCTGCCGTCGGCGCCGAGCCTGACAACGCCGCCGCGCGCATCGGCCGCCCATAGGGTGCCATCTTTTTCCGCCAAGATGCATTCGGGCCGCTGCAGGCCCTCGCCGAGGAACTTGAAGTCTTCTTTTTGAAGCGTGAAGCCGTCGATTGGATTACTGGCCATTTTTGTTTCTCCCGCCGATATTATTTTTAAGTGTCAGGTGATTTCGAATAGTCCCGCCGCGCCCATGCCGCCGCCGACGCACATGGTGACGACGCCGTATTTGGCGCCGCGCCGCTTGCCTTCGATTAGCAGGTGCCCGGTCAGTCGCGCGCCGCTCATGCCGTAGGGGTGGCCGACCGAAATGGCGCCGCCATCGACATTGAATTTCTCTGGGTCGATGCCCAGCGTGTCGCGGCAATACAGCGTCTGCGCGGCAAAGGCCTCGTTGAGTTCCCACAGATCGATGTCGTCGACGGTGAGGCCGGCCTTGCCGAGCAATTTAGGCACGGCGAGGATCGGGCCGATGCCCATTTCGTCGGGCTCGCAGCCGGCGACCGCGAAGCTGCGGAAATAGCCCAGCGGCTCCAGCCCGCGCTGTTCGGCCAGATCGGCGCTCATGATAACGCAGGCCGACGCGCCGTCGGAAAGCTGGCTGGCGTTACCAGGCGTGATGTAGCCCCCTTCGAGCACCGGCTTCAGGCTTGCCAGGCCGTCCTCATTGGTTTCGGGCCGGTTGCCTTCGTCGCGCTCTAAATTCATCGCTTTTTCGCTGATCTCGCCGGTCTCCCGATCTTTGACCAGCATGACCGAGGCCAGGGGCACGATCTCGTCGTCGAACTTGCCGGCTTGTTGGGCGGCGGCGGTGCGCATCTGGCTCGACAGGGCGTATTCGTCCTGGGCCTCGCGGCTAACGTCATAGCGCCGCGCTACATTTTCCGCCGTATCCAGCATATTCATATAGATATCGGGCCGGTGTTCGCGCAGCCAGGGGTCTTCGCTATTGGGCTCGACCTGATGGTCGGGCGGTAACTGGCTGATGACCTCGACGCCGCCGGCCACGCCGACATCGATTTCACCGACCATGATACGTTGCGATACCATGGCGATGGTCTGCAGCCCCGAAGAACAGAAACGGTTGACGGTGGCGGCGCTTGCGGTGACCGGCATGCCGGCCCGCATAGCGCTCACCCGCGCGACGTTCATGCCGGTCTGACCCTG
>JBLHHE010000050.1:0-8760 GCA_047616465.1 Alphaproteobacteria bacterium | reverse complement strand
AGAACGCACTCAGATGCCCGCTGGTCTAGCAAGACAATTATGGCTAAGCAAAATTTTTGATCCTGGATACTTCGTAAGTGTGCCCCAAAATCTGAAAATTTTATACAAGATATGTTTCTAGATTAAAAGAGTCTTTGCATAATAATTGTTACATTAACCTTAATATTACACGTTTCTGCCGATCTTTTATAAGACTAAATGTAAAAAATGTGTTCCGGTGAAATCCTTTGTTGTTTTTCACAGTACGAGAGGCCAATACCGGTAGAAATCAGTGCAAGTTCTCTCATTCGCCTGTTAATGAATCAACGTAGTAAATGACGCTTGGCCGGTTCACTTGTCCGCAGTACAGGTGCATCTAATTCGACAATATGCATCCTGCAGTTTTGTATTTGCCGTCGGCATTCACCGATTAGCGTTAATCATTATCGGTGTTCAGGATTTTCGGAATCGAACCGGCACCCGGCGTCCCACGCCGCGCGCTGGTTGCCGTGCGCCGGAAAACCGCCGGCATCCTTGATCATGCGCGCCGTGTGCAACAGGTTCCAGGTCATGAACGTGGTATTGCGGTTGGTAAAGTCGTTCTCCGGCCCCCCGGAGCCTTCGTCCAGATATGACGGTCCCGGCCCTGCTTCGCCCAGCCAGCCCGCATCGGCTTGGGGCGGGATCACGTAGCCCAGATGTTGGAGCGAATAGAGAACGTTCATGGCGCAGTGCTTGGCGCCATCTTCGTTGCCCGTAACCAAACAACCGCCGACGCGCCCATAGTAGGCATATTGACCCTGCTTATTCAAAATACTTGAATTGGCGTATAGCCTCTCGATCACCTTAGTGCAGACCGACGATTTCTCGCCAAGCCAGATCGGCGTGGTAATCACCAGAATATCGGCCGCCTCGACCTTCTTATATATTTCCGGCCAATCGTCCTGGTCCCAGCCATGCTCGGTCATGTCGCCATACACGCCGTAAGCGATATTGTGATCTACCGGACGGATCGTCTCGTGGCTGACGCCGTTCTTGTCCATAATCGTGCCGGCAATGTCGATAAGCCCTTGGGTGTGGGACATGCCAGGGCTGCGCTTGAGCGTGCAATTGATGAACAACGCCTTCAGGTCGGAAAAATCCCACCGGCTCGTCTCGCACCATTCCTGCTGGATTTCATTGAGCATCGTGTTTCCTCTGCCGGGGTGTGGGTGTATCTATTCACTCGCCCATAACGTAGCCGACACCGCGGAGGTATAACAGTATGCCCAATGAAGTCATGGAACGCCTCATAATCCGCGAGATGATTGAAAACTGGGCGATCTGGCGCGACACCGCCAACTGGGAACGGTTTCGCTCCCTGTGGCATGACGACGGCATTATGTCAGCGACAATGTTTCAGGGACCGGTTGACGCGTTCATCGACCAGGCCCGCCGCGGGCATGAGCGCGGTGTGACGGCGCAGCATATCCTGGGGGGCAGCTCGGTCGACGTAAACGGCAACCGCGCCATCGCACAGACCCGGGCGACAATCGGCCAGCGGGCGCCTGTCCACGACGTAATTTGTGACGTCGTGTGCACCATTCGCTTCTGCGATCTTTTCGAAAAACGCGAGGGACGATGGGGCATGGTGCGACGCCAAGGAGTCTATGAAAAGGATCGTCTCGACCCTGTCGATACATCGCAAACGGTATCGCTGGATCCGGAAATCTTAGCGCGGTTTCCCAGCGGCTATCGCCACTTGGCCTATCTGCAGACCAGCGCCGGTTTCACGGTGAAAACCGACATGCCCGGACTGACCGGCCCAGAAGCAGAAGCGCTCTACGCGACATGCGCAGCGTGGCTCGCTGGCGGGTAAGACCGCATTCAAGAATAAATTATAGTGGCCTACTTTTTAGCCGGCGCCAGATCAACCTGTACGATCCAATATTGCTGAGAAATCCAACGCACGTCGGCGGGCTTCACTCTCACCAGCAACGTGGTCTTGCCTTCCGTTCCCCGCTGCACGCCGATCGTGTTGTAGACGTTCGAGTGGAAACGCTCAGGCGGAAATTTAGCGGTCACCAACAAACTTAGCGATTTGGGGTTCTCGTCGAGAGCCGCCGTCACCGCATCGCTCAGCCGTCCTGGGCCAGAGACCATCGCATAGGCCTGGGAGGCAATCCAAATTGCGGCCACGAACGCGGCAAACAGAATGTCGCGGCGTTGATACCAAGCGCGCCGCCTTCTTAACGGGCGGACTTCATCTAATTCTTGTGTTGCCATATCAAGTCGGTTTCCAGACCAGACCCCAACGCTCGATCGTCCACTTTTCCAGCGGGACCAGCAAATAGCGGTCGGAAATAAGATAGATAAGAGATATCAAGATCACGCCGAGAAACACTTCTTCGGTCTTGAACTCGACCGCGGAGACGAAGATCATAAATCCAAGCCCGCTGTCGCCACCAATCATCTCGGCGGCGATCAGAGCTCGCCAGCCAAAGCCAAGCGACATGCGCATGCCGGTGATGATCGAGGGCATCGCGCCCGGAAAATAGACATGCTTTACCGTATCTAGGTAAGAACCGCCGAGCGTCTGCACCCCTTGCACCAGAACTTTTGGCACCGCGCGCACGCCCATCATGGTGTTGAAGAAGATCAACCAGAAGATTGTGTTCAGCATGATGAACAAGGTGGTTTCCCAACCGACGCCGAACCACACGATGGCGAGCGGGATCCAGGCGATGCCGGACACCGAATTCATGAAAATACCGACCGGTTCCAGGTAGCCAGAAATGGTGCGGTTCATACCGGCGAGGATTCCAAAAGCTATACCAAAGGGGATACCCACCACCCCAGCCAGAACGACCCGTCCAATCGACGACATGATGTTGTTGGTGAGATTACATTCATTATGTTGCTGCATGGCCGCAACGAACCCGGGACAGTCGGATTGCAGAAAGAAGATCGCGCCCCAAACATCTGACAATGGCGGAATTTCGATTGGAGGGAGCCAACCGAAATGGGTGTTAAGCTCCCAAATAAAGATAATGAAAAGAAACGGAACGGTGCCCATCAAAAACTTTAACGCCTTGACCAGGCGCTTCCGACCGACCCGTCTCTGAATGGCGATGGAGAATTCGGTGATAGAAGTCATCGTTGCACGAGCCCCCATCTTTCGATTGTGTCAGACTCCAATGGTCGCAACAGGAAATGGTCAAGTACGATCCAGGTGATGCCGATCATCACCATGCCGAGGATAATTTGCGCGGTGTTATCGAACTCCTGACCTGAAAAAATCATGTTTCCTAGGCCCGGACGACCTGCCAGCATTTCGCCGGCAATAACGGCGCGCCAGGCAAAGCCGATCGATAAGCGGGTGCCAACGGCAATCGACGGCATGGCGCCGGGCAGCAGAACGTCACGCACCACTTGCAGGCGCGATGCCCCTAGCGTACGCGCTGCCTGGATATAGCGCACCGGCACCGAACGCACCCCCGACAACACGTTGAAGGCGATCGGGAAGAAGCTGGTATAGAGAATGACGATCAAAACCGTGGTGTCACTGTTCCCGAACCAGATAACGATCACCGGGAAGATGGCGATGCCCGACACCGATTGGAAGAAGTTCATCAACGGATAGAACATATCGGCGACAAATCTATTTAGACCGAGCAACAGTCCAATAGGAATTCCGATTATGATGCCAACCGTGCCACCGATTACCAAGCGGATCAACGTGTCCGAATAGAAGCTCAGCAGCGAACCTTTGTAGAGCATGTCGGCAGAAGACAATACGACCGACAGCGGCGAAGGCAGGTAGCGTTCAGGGCGATCTATCACGAATGCCGATAACAACGCCCACAGAATAATAGTGCCAACCAAAAATATGATCAGCCGACCGGCGCCCTCAGTGGCGAATTTCTTCCACTTGAAGAGGCGTGCCTGCTGAAGGTCAATGCTCGTCATCGCTGGTCACCTCCTGGCGTACTAGCCGCAGAATATTGTCGCGCGCTTCCGTAAATTTCGGGTTGTTCGCCATGTCCTTCCAGACCCGTTCCTCGCGCGGAATGTCGATCTTGATTTCGGTCTTGATGCTGCCCGGCCGGCGGGAAAACACAATGCAGCGGTCGCCGAGAAAAGCAGCTTCCTCGACTGAATGGGTAATGAACAGTATGGTCTTACGGGTCGCCATAACGATGCGGTTCAGCTCATCCTGCAGCGTAATGCGCGTTTGTGCATCAACCGCGGCAAACGGCTCATCCATCAGCATAATGACCGGGTCGGCACACAATGTGCGCGCCACCGCGACGCGCTGCTTCATGCCGCCGGATAATTCGTGCGGGTAACGGTCTTCGAAACCCGACAGACCGACCAGATCGATATATTCCTGTACCCTACGCCGGGTTTCCTCTTTCGGAACCCGCTGCAGTTCCAGGCCGTGCCCAATATTCCGGGCGACGGAACGCCACGGCAGAATGGCGTGCTCCTGAAAGACCACGCCGCGATCCGGGCCCGGCCCGTGAATCTCTTTGCCATCAACCATGGCGCGGCCCTCGCGATAGGGCAGCAACCCGGCGACAATATTCAACAAAGTGGTTTTGCCGCAGCCGCTTGGGCCAACAATTGCGACGAATTCGTTTTCGTAGACTTGGAGATTTATGCCCTCCAAAGCATGGACCGACTCACCGGTATATTCATCCGGATAGTGATGACACAGATCCTGAATGATCAGCTTGGCTTCACCTGACATATTTCTTCCAAGTATTCGGACGGGCGCGGGGGTTCACCCGCGCCCGTCACAGTATTCAAATACAAAACCCAATTGGGGCGGCGGATCAGCTTCCTTTGCCTAAGTCCGCGAACCATTCGGGGTGACGCTCCATCGTCGACCGAACGAACTTCGAATCGAGATAACGCGCAGGATCGTACGGCGCCTTCATTTTCTTCTGCTCGATCAAGAGACCAACAGAATTCCGGAAGGCCTGAGCCGTGTTCGAACCGATGCGCGGATCGAAGACCCAGAAGTCGAGCCCCGCCAGCACTTCTTCCTTAGTCGCATTGGCAAAACGTGCGCCGATTTCGGCAACTTCGTCACGGTTGGCCGGATTACGCACATAAGCCGCCGCTTCGGAAATGGCGTCGACCAATTTTTGCGTCGTCGCCTCATCGCCGTAAATCCGTTCCGGGTTGCCATGCAGGTAGGCGCAGAAGCAGACCAGATCGCCGCCACGCTTGATGACCTTCGACCCTTTGACTTTTTTTATGGCGCGGAAGTTGAACGGCTCCCATCCCACTATGGCGTCAACGCCGCCCGTATCGAGCACCGATACCAAACTCGGCGGACGCGTATTGATACGCTCCAGATCGTTGGTTCCCAGGCCGGCTTCTTTCATGGCCTGCCGCAACCAGAGATCGCCGGTCGAGCCGAAGGTCACGCCGACTTTCTTACCCTTAAGGTCGGCCATCGAATTGATGCCGGAAGCCTCAGACGCGATCAGCGCTACGACCGCATCGGCCGTGGTCTTCTCGAAAGCAGCGCCGACATATCCGACGACACCGCGAACGTCGAACCCACGCTCAAGGGCGACGGGCAAGTTTGTGAACGCAGCCGGTGCATAATCGAATTCGCCCGATCGCAGGCCCTTCGATAGCTCGGAGCCGGTGTTGCGAATTTCGACTTTTACGTCAACGCCATTCTTGGAAAAGAAGCCCTTATCCTGAGCAACAAAAATTGCCATGCCGCCCGTGTTACCCGCGGCGCCAATGGTAACTTCTTTCTGAGCGCTGGCCGCGAAGCCCGACGCCATGAAGCCAACAGCGGCGGCAGCCACTATTAGGCCGGTTTTGATTTTAAACATCGTGTCCTCCCAGTTCTTATGAACGATTGTTAATTTCTATCCCTGTAGGTCTTACACCCTAACGTATTTGATTAGTGATCAACAGTCACATGCCTCTCCGTCAATAGTTGGGCACATCAATTTATCGGCAACGGCACATATGTTCCATATGTTGCCCCCCGTTTCGGGCTATGCGCCTAAAAACTACAGATACTGCCGAAACCAAGCTGTCGTCTCACCCGCAACAGTCTCAAAACACTCGGTATTCGCGAATTCATAGACATGATTATGCCGGGCGCCGGGTAATTCCACTAGTTTTTTGGGCTCGCCGCACTTTTCATACGTCGCCACCACCTCTTCGGGCGGGACGATGGAGTCATACTCTGCAGAGAAGAATAGCACCGGCCGTGGCGATATCCGGTCGACGACCCAATCCGGCTTATACCGGAAGCACGCCTCTACGCTTTCCATATCCACATGGGTTACATCTTCGGCGCCATGTTCTTCGACATTCAATTTCGGTTTTTCCACGGCGCCCGGGTCGTTGGGATAAATATCGTAGCGGTAAATCATCGTCTTTTCGCCGGTCAGCACGCGGCTGCGCGCCTCTTCGCGCACCTGATCGCGAAAATTATACCAGTCATAAGCCGACCGCACCGACCGCAGCCAACGCTCGCCGTCATGCACCCCAACGGCGGAGACCACGACCTTCATACGCGGATCGAAGGCCGCCGCCCAAACCGCGTTGGCAGCGCCAAAGCTGGAACCATAGACACCAATACGATCCGCATCGACGCCATCGACGGTTTCCAGATAGGTCACCGCGTCGTAGGTGTTCTGCGCCTGCTCCAACGGCCGGTGCCGGCCGCGCTCGCCTTCGGCCTCGCCGTAGCCCCGATAGTCGGGCGCCAATGTTACAAAGCCCTCGCGGGCAAGGCGGCGCGGGATATCTATTGTCGCCACGTTCTTGCGGCCGGTATATCCGGTTAGACACACCACCACCGGCAGCGGCGGGTCGCCCGCCTTCCAACTTTCGGGGCGGTACAAATGGGCCGTAATTTTGAGGCCGTCACTGTAATAGAACACGTCCTCCCGGGTCATCCCGTCTTCGCTCATAATACTCATGATTTTCCCCGCCTAAGTTAGTTTGCCGCGCCGGTCGTGAGCCTGTTGCAGCCACGGCGTTTTCTTTGGGGCGCGGCGCGAGCCGTCGACCGGTATCCACTGCCCAAACCATTCGGCGGCGTCTTTCAGCCCTGCGCTCGTTCCCGGCTCCTCGTAAAACCCAAACTGATCATGGTTATAAGCGATCATCTTCTTGGGCTCGTGGGCCTTGGCGTACCCCTCATAGATCTGATCGATCGGATGAATGACGTCATAGCCGCCGGCAGTTACGATCAGCAGCGGGCGCGGCGCGATCAGATGGATTGCATCAGAGGCGTTGAACTCGATGATCTTCTCCATCGATTCCATGGCGATATCGAGCTTATGAGTATCGACCGAGCTCATCCACTGGGTCACCAGCTCAACATCATCGTCCGATGGCATGGCGCTGAACTCGCCCTCGCTGCCGCGAGACACCACATCGATGCGGGCACCCTCGCCACCATTCGCGCGGACCTCGCGGTCTTGGTCGATGCGGTCGAGCAGTTCTTCCCACTGAACACCGGTACGCAATGAGCGCATCCATTTGCGTGAATTCATGATCGGCACCTGGGCCACCACGCACTTGACGCGGCGATCAAAAGCCGCCGTCTGGATCACGATGCCGCCGCCGTAACTGGTGCCCCAGATCCCGATCTGGTCGGCCATGACATCGTCGCGCTGTTGCAGCCAGGTGATAGCGTTCTTGTAATCTTCGATTTGCCAGTGCGGAAACAAACGCCCGCGGGGCTCGCCATCGCTGCGCCCGAAGGTGCGGTAGTCGATGGTGAGGGTCACATAACCGGCGTCGGCGAAATATTGGCCGTGGAACTGCAACACTTCCTTCACACCGCTAAAACCGTGGGCAACCACAATCGCCGGACGCGGATTGTCGGCATTACAGCCAGCCGGCATAAACAGGTCGCCCTTGCAGGCCACCCCCTCGCTATAAAAAGTGATCTCTTCCATCACATATCTACTCCCCTAGCGCACTGTTGATCAGCACTTCGGGGAAGAACGTAATTGGCGCGCACGCACACGACAAATATTGAATGCCGATAGCAGGTCAACGTTTCGACTCTAGGTCGGGGCCACGACGCCAGCAGCCAAAGACGATACACGCCACCCATTGGGGACGCCGTGGCTGTCGCCGAAAGGCATCACATGCAGGGTCAAATGAATGGCGCCGGGATTTAACCCGGCAAAAACTTATGTCTCTTATGAGGCCAAGCGCGCCTTGAGATCCTGGCGTTGGCTTTCCAACTCCGCCGGCAGACGGTCGCCGAAATCGTCGAATAACGCTTTCTGGGCGTCGGCTTCCTGCATCGCGGCCTGTGGATCGATGGTCATGATGTCGCTGAATGACGCGGGCGAGAAATCCAGACCGGTCCAGGTCAAATCCTCGTAATTCGGCATCATGCCAATCGGCGTATCCTCGGCGTTACCGTGGCCGTTAACCCGATCGACGACCCATTCGAGCACCCGCATATTCTCGCCAAAGCCCGGCCAGATAAAGTTGCCCTTCTCGTCTTTACGGAACCAGTTCACCCGGAAAATTTTCGGCGCATTCGCCAGTTTCCCGCCCAGCGTCAGCCAATGCTGCCAATAGTCAGCCATGTTGTAGCCGCAGAACGGCAGCATCGCCATGGGATCGCGGCGGATCGCCGCCTGATCGACCGCCGCGGCGGTGGCTTCCGAACCCATGGTCGCCGCCATGTACACGCCGTGCTCCCAATCGCGGGCCTCATAGACCAGCGGGAAGGTGTTACTCAGCCGGCCACCGAAAATAAACGCGCTGATCGGCACGCCATTGGGATCG
>JBLHHE010000049.1:0-8770 GCA_047616465.1 Alphaproteobacteria bacterium | reverse complement strand
AACCATCGAGGTGATCTTGCCGCTTTCGATCACCGGTATCTGAGAGACCCCGTGGTTACGCATGAGCTGGATGATTTCCGAAATAGGGGTGTCGGCGGCGGCCGTGACCGGCGTCATATTGCGTTCAGTCAGCAGGTCTTCCACCAGCCCCAACTCGGGGCCGTCCTCGAGCAGCCCTTGTTCCTTCATCCACTCATCGGACAGGAACTTCGAGATGTAGCGCGTGCCGGAATCGCACAAGGTTACGACAATGATCTTATCGGGCCCGATTTCCTTGGCAACATCGACGGCGGCATGGACGATCGAGCCGGATGAGCCGCCGCAGAACAAGCCTTCTTCACGAACCAGGCGCCGGGCCATATCGAAGGACTGCTTGTCGTTGACTTGGCGCATGTCGTCGACCACGGAAAAATCCATAGCATCGCACTTAATGTCCTCGCCGATCCCTTCGACTTTATAAACATAGGCGGTCGGCAGGCTTCCCGTATGGAACAAATGGTAATGAACCGAGCCCAACGGATCGACGCCGATAATCTTGACGTCGGGCGCATGCTCTTTGAACCAGCGGCCGACCCCCGACACGGTGCCTCCGGTCCCGGTCCCCCCCATGAAGACATCGATCTTGCCGCCGTCGGTCTGATCATAGATCTCCTGGCCGGTATTTCGGCGATGGGCCTCGATATTCCATTCGGTGTGGTATTGATTGACGTAGAACGCACCGGGCGTTTCGGCGGCGATGCGCTTGGCGGTATTGACGTAGTGATCGGGAGAATCGCCGGGCACGTCGGTCGGCGTGATCACCACCTCGGCGCCATAGGCCTTCATCATGTCGATCTTTTCCTGGCTCATCTTGTCAGGAAGCGTGAACACGCAACGATAACCCTTGACCGCAGCCACCATGGCCAAGCTCTGGCCGGTGTTGCCCGACGTGTTTTCCACAATCGTGCCGCCCGGTTTTAACAGGCCTTCCTTTTCCGCCTGTTCGATAATGTAGGACGCCATCCGGTCTTTGATCGAACCGGTCGGGTTCATATATTCGCATTTCGCCAGGATCGTCGCGGCGCCCTCGGGCACGACCTTATTGAGGCGGACCAGCGGGGTCCGGCCAACAGCCTCGATGATGTTGTCATAAACTTCCATGGGGACACCCGTTCGGTAAGTGGAGCCTGATCAATACGCAAATCCAAGGATAGCAAATCCTGGCCCGCCGCATAAGGCTCGCAACCTATCTTATGTCGGCCCTATTCCCTGAACCGCTGGGGGGGGACGAACTACGCCAGCATACTGCGCAGCATCCAGGCGGTTTTCTCGTGGATTTGCATCCGTTGGGTCAGCACATCCGCGGTCGGCTCGTCGCTGGCCGCATCGGCCACCGGGAAGATTTCGCGCGCGGTGCGCACCACGATCTCCTGACCCTCGGCCAATTGTTGGATCATTTCCTCGGCGCTCGGCACCCCATCGGCTTCCGGCACCGACGACAGCTTCGCGTAGGCGGCGTAGCTGCCCGGCGCGTGAAAGCCGAGCGAGCGAATCCGTTCGGCGATCTGGTCGACCGCCAACGCCAGCTCGTTGTACTGCTGCTCGAACATCAGATGCAGGGTGTTCAACATCTGGCCCGTGACGTTCCAATGGAAATTGTGGGTCTTCAGATACAGGGTGTAGGTATCGGCGAGCAGCCGTGACAGCCCGTCGGCGATGGCTTGGCGTTGGTCCTGAGAAATGCCGATATTCACCTCGACACCGGCCGCTTGTGTGATTTCACTCATTATCTGCCCCTATTTTAGAATATGTCTAAAATATGACTTAAACATATATAGTAAGTTATTTTAAGGGTTCAACAAAAAATTATCCACAAGGCAAAACTTTATCCGCGGCCGCCTGCGAGCCGGTTCGCCGCCGGGCTTGCCCGCAGCCGCCACATTGCCAGCACGCCGACCACCGGGCCGGCGGCGAGGAAAGCGAAGGCGAAGCGCCAGCCCACCATGTCCACGAACACCGGCACCAGATGGATGGTCACCAGGGTCAGCAAAAACCCGGCGCTGGTCTGCACCGTGAGCATGGTGCCGACCAGGCGGCGCTCGGAAAGCTCGGCGACGCTGGCGGAAAATTGCGGCGAATCGGCAACCACGCTAGCGCCCCAGATCAAGCACAGCAAAATCAACGGAACCAGGCTGCCGCCAAACAGAAACCCTACGCTCAGCGCGCAGAGGCCGCTGATCGTCATGGCGGTGATCGTCACCGTGGTGCGCCCAAACCGGTCAGCCAGCAAGCCGCCGGCGATACATCCAATCGCCCCGGCGCCCATGATGGCGAACGTGGAAAATGCGGCCCATCGGGCCGTCGAGGCCCCCTCGCCCAAGGTGATTTGAAAGCTGGCATCGAGAAACACGCCGATCCACGCCCACATGGCATAGAGCTCCCACATATGGCCGAGATAGCCGATATTGGCGAGGCGCAGCGCCGGATCGCTAAAGGCGCGCAGGGCCGCCCGCAGATCGACCGGAGGGGCCGGCGCAACATTGGGCCCAATCGACGCCAAACGAATCGCCAGCCCTGCCGCCACCGCTGAGATCGACGCCGCGGCCAAGGTGAACCGCCAGTCGATACCGCCCAGCGCATTGAACATATGGGGCGCTGCCGAGCCCAGGGTGAGCGCGCCGACCAGCACCCCGATCATCAGCCCCATATCGCCCTTGGCCCAGGTCGACGCCAGTTTCATGCCGACCGGGTAGACCCCAGCCATGCAAACCCCGGTCGCGAACCGCAAGACGATCGCCAATGGGGAGGTCGGCTCGATCAACAGAATAAGCGCGTTGGCGCCGGCGGCGATAAAGGCCGACCACATGAAGAAGCGCCGCGGATCGAGCCGGTCGGCCAGTCCCAATAGGGCGCTCACGATGGTACCGGCGACGAATCCCGCTTGCACCGCGCTGGTGAACAACGAGGCGATACCGGCGGACAATTCGACCTCGGCGCGCAGCGCCGGCACCACGGCCGAAGCCGAGAACCACAGCGCCATCGCCGCGACCTGACAAAACGCTATAAGGGCGAGAGCGCGGCCTCGGCTGGATAACATGGGAACATACCTGATGCGATTTTTACCACCCTACAGGCACCGCACCGCCCAATGACAAGTGCGTGTGCGAGAGCCGTATCCGACTGGATTTCAATCAGGCGGCCTGGACTACCTGACGCTGGGAAATCACCGTTTCGGCCTCGCGGCCGGAAAGCTCTTGCAGGTGATCAAACGCGTAGCGGAAGCTTCCTGTGCCTTGGGTTAACGACCGCAACTCAATGATTAGATCGGCCATTTCCGCCTGTGGCAGATAGGCGTTGACCGTGTCCCAGCCGGTCCACCCCGCCTTGGCATCAAAACCCAACAATTGGCCGCGCCGCCCGCTGACAATCTGATTGACCTTGCTGGTATGTTCCGACGGCGCGTCGATTTCGACCTTGCACACCGGCTCGAGCAGGATCGGATTGCATTTGGGCATACCCTCGCGCATCGCCGCCTGCGCTGCGGTTTGGAACGCCATGTCGGACGAATCGACCGCATGGTGCTGACCGTCGCACAGGCAAACCGCGACATCGACGACCGGGAAGCCGAGCGGACCTCTGCCTAGATATTTCCGCACGCCGGTTTCGACCGAGGGGATGTACTGACGCGGTACCGAGCCACCCACCACGCGGCTGCTGAACTCGAACCCTTCGCCGCGCGGCCGCGGACCGATTTCGATATGCACGTCGCCAAACTGCCCATGACCGCCGCTTTGCTTCCTGTGGCGAGCATGTTGTTCCACCTGCTTGCGGATGGTTTCCTTGTAGGGAACTCTGGGCCGGCTGGTGGAAACAGCAACGTTATACTTTTCGGCCAACTGCTCGGCGGCGACGGCCAGATGAATTTCGCCCTGCCCGTGCAGCACCAGCTCGTGAGTGTCGGTATTGTGCTCGACAGCGAAAGACGGGTCCTCCTCGACCAGCTTGGCAAGCGCCGCCGACAGCTTCACCTCGTCATCGCGTTTCTCAACCTCGATCGCGACAGCATAAACCGGTGGCAGCGGCCCGTCCCAAGGATCGCCGCCTTCACCGCGGCCTGACAGGGTCAGCACGTCACCGGTCTTAACTTCTTCAAGGCGGCCCAAGGCAACCACGTCGCCAGGACCGGCGCTGTCGATCTTCGCCTGGTCGTGGCCGAACATGCGGAACAGGCCACCGACCCGTTCCCCGCCGAGTTGCATACTGTCGCGCACATCGCCCGACCAGACGCGAACATGGCTGAGCTTGCCGGAGCGCGCCTGGGTGGTCTTGAAAACCTGAACGACTGGATCGCCACTGAAATCGAAACCCCGGCGCTCGGCTGTTTTCGCCGCGCTCGGGGCGTCGTGGCGCAACGATTTCCACAGCCGGAACACGCCGCTCTGAATTTCGCCGGCGCCGATCATCACCGGCACGATATTGTCGGAGGCTAGATTTTCGATGAGTTGCCGGTAGATATCTTTTTCGTCGGGAACCACGTCTTCCAACAGTTTTTCCAACAGATCGTCGTCGAAATCGGCGAGCGATTCGAGAAGCTCCTGGCGGGCCATGGTTTGCGCATCGGCCAGCTCGGCCGGCACTTCAACCACGGTCGAGGGTTCTCCCTCCTTATATTGGTAGGCGCGCTGGCTGATCAGGTCGACATAACCGGTTGCCTTATCGCCTTCGCGAATCGGCACGTGGCGCAATACCAGCGGCGCTTCGGAGACCGCTTGCAACGCCGCAATGGTGTCTTCGGGCGACGATGCCGGGTTATCCATTTTGTTGATGAACAGGACATGGGGCACCGCACGGTCGGCGAGGAATTTCAAAATCGGCGATACCGCCCTCGCCTTACTGGCATCGGGCTCAACCACGACAACCGCGATATCGGCCGCCAACAATGCATTTCGGCCTTCCTGGGAGAACTCGATCGACCCCGGGCAGTCGAGGATCGTCCAGTCTTCGTCCATGAACTGGCAATGGGCCATATTGAGCTCAATGCTCATTTGCCGTTTTCGCGCAATCGGCGACGCATCGCCGATCATATTTCCCTCTTTAACCGAGCCCTTGCGGCTGACCGCGCCGGTCGCCGTCAACATGGCCTCGAGTAAGGTCGTTTTACCGCTGAGATAGGGGCCAACAAGCGCAACGCAACGTGGCCCTGAGCCTACAGTGTCCGCCATAATCATCCTCCACAAAGTAGAAGCCTCGCACCCGGAACCCCACCGGTGCGTATTATGTTTTTTTTATCGTTCCATTTATCGGGCGGATGAGTCCAGAGGAAAGGCCCACAGCGTGGTTATTTGGCCAAAAGTTCCACTATTTCGGCCACAATTGCCAACTGGCCGGCGTCATTAGCCGACTCACCGAGCGCTTTTAATTCGTCGCGTGCCGGGGCGTTTACGGGGTCCCGTCCCAGCGCCGCCAACAAACGGCCACGCTTAATATGAAGATCGACCCACGGAATGCGTTCAGCTTCGGTATACGCGTCCAACGCATCGGCAAAGCGTTCTGCGGCGTCCCAAGCATGGTCCGCTAACGCCGAACCGATGGCGTCACGGTAGAACCAAAAATGGTTGTGAGCGATGCAATTACCGCCGGCCAGCACTTCTTCTCCTTCGGCGAGGGCGTCTTTGCGGTGCTGGGGGTCGTCACTGACAATGGCCATCAAACCCAGAATACGAGGACCGAGAAACGCGATCCCGGTGCGCCGGCTGATTTCGATCGCGTCGTCGAGCAGCTTTAACGCCGCCACGCGATCTCCCTGACCAAACCGCGCGCGCGCCAAATGGTGCATGGGATAGGAAGCGAACCGCTCGTTACCCATGCCTTCAGCAATGGCAATCGATGCGGTTAGCGGAACTTCGGCACCTCTATGGTCATTGCCCTCCATAAGAAACTCTCCCTGAAGCATGAGAGAGTACATCTCGGCGCGGCGGTTCCCGATCTGCCTCGCCATTTCAGCCGCAGTAGTGACCGTCGCCAATGCATCGCCGAGCTGATTCTGGTAGCGCAGCACGTTGCCTACTATGACCTGGTTGCCAATTGCGATACGGCCGAACCCGTTACGTTCGGCCAAATCTATGCATCGGCGGAAATTCTCCAGCGCCGAACGCATTTGACCGCGCGCATAATAGGCATCGCCCAAACCGCCATGGGCAGAGGCCCGCCACTCGGGGTCTTGAATAGCCTCCGCACTGCGTAACGCCGCCTGATGCTCTGTCAGGCATTCGTCAATTTCGCCCGATGCAAAATGGAACGTTGCGCGATAAAAATGCATCTGCGCCTGCTGACGATCGTCAGCCCCATGCCCTAAGGCCTCAGCTTGACCCAACGCCGAAACACCGCCGTCAGTATCACCGAGTAATCGGCACGCTGCAGCAATGGCAATCCATAAGGGGCGCTGTTCGTCGGCAGTTTCGGCGATATTCAATGTCTCGCGCAACACATCGATGGCGTCCTGCGGTTGACCCATCGCCTGGAGTATTTCCGCACGCAGCACCGACAACGCATACCGGTCCTGGCGGTCGGTCGCGGCCGCCAACCCACGCCCGACAAGCGCCAACGCGCGCTCGTACCGATAGGCGGTGATCTCGGCCCGCGCGGCAGCCATGTAGGCCTGGGGCGCGGTTGGATCTTCCGCCTGACCGAGATGTTCGGCGTACAATACCGGTTCACGGCTGGCGAACCATTCAGCCGCGCGGGTGTGCCATTGGCGCCGGCGCGGCGTCAATAAAGAGCCATAGACGCCATCGCGCACTAAAGCATGGGCGAAGTACAAACCGTTTTCATCGGGAATCAGCAGCGCGTACCTGATCAACTCTTCGAAAGTTTGCTCTACCGCATCCAGCATCCAGCGCAACGCATCCAGCGCGAAACGTTGCCCCAGCACCGACGCCGCCTGCAACGCGCGGCGGTCTTCCGATTTCAAGCTGTCCATCCGCGCCAGCACGATAGACTGAACTGAGGCCGGTAATTCCTTTCCCGTCACCTGATCGGCATTGCGCAGTAACTGGTCGAGAAACAGCGGGTTACCGTCGGCGCGCGATACGCATTCGCGCGCCAAGTCCTCGGCACCCGGCAAAGCGGCGAGCGCCATTTCCAGCGCATCGGCCTCGCGCAGTGGCGAAAGATCGATGGTCGTCATGGTGGCGCCCCGCGTCCCGGCACGCCACGCTTGATCTATGGGGTCCCCCTCGATGCGAGAGGTCATGATCATTAAGACCGGGCAAAGCCCCGTTGCCGACGCTGCACGCGACAGATAGGGCAGCAGCGATGCTTCGGCCCAATGCAGATCCTCGACCCGCAGCATCACCGGCTGACGTTCACTGGCGCATTCCAGTAGCCGCGCCAGAACAACCAATTTACCCTCGATACGCGTGCCGTTGTCCATGGCGTCATAGATACCTGGCAAATCCACCGGCTGGGGTAATCCGAGCAGGTCGTGGAGATAGACCCGTTGCCGGTCGTCCAGCCAATTCTCTTTGACCGCCGCATTCACCCGCTCGATCCGCGCCGCCGCCCCGGCTTCAGAGCCAATGTCGAGCAGACCACGCACAAGCGCCCCAATGACATCGCTGTCCGAGCCCGCCCCCGTTTCCAGCACCAAGCCGGTATGGCAGGCGAACCCCTGCGCCATTGCGTGTTCGGAAAATTCATCGACCAGCCGGGTTTTGCCGATGCCGGCCTCGCCGCGCAGATAAACGACGTGGCCCCTGCCATGTTCGGCACAGTCGGCCAGTGCGGCATCGAACTGGCGCAGCTCGCCGCCGCGCCCGACCAACGCGCTGCGGTGCGTCGTTGGCGCCGCAAGGCCGCTCACCTGCCAGACGCTAACCGGTTCCTCGAACCCCTTTACCGCGACATCGCCCCGCGCGTCGCCCTCGATCCGGCCGGCCAGAAACCGCTGCACCGCCTCCGACACCAGCGTCTCGCCGCCGACCGCAAGGTCTTGCAGCCGCGCCGCCAAATTCACCGCATCGCCGATTACCGTGTATTCGCTGTGCTGGTCGCTCCCCATACCGCTGGCGACGACGCTACCGCTAGCGACGCCGATATGAACCGACAAGGGCGGATCGAGATCGGCGACGGCGGCATGAATGTCGAGGGCGGCCCGCACCGCACGCTCGGGATCGTCGGCATGTGCGACAGGGGCGCCGAACACCGCCATCAAGCCATCACCCATATGCTTATCGACATGGCCGCCATGGCGCTCGATTACCCCGTCGGCGACAGCGAAGTAGCGATTGAGCAGACCGTGAACATCTTCGGCATCCAGACTGTTACTGAGCTGCGTAAACCCGGCGAGATCGGCGAACAGAACGGTCACCTGACGCCGCTCGCCGGCAATTTCCGCCGTCGTTTCGGTTGGCGTCTCGGCCGGCGCCTTGGCTACTGTCTCTCCACCCGACACTGCTCGCAGCAGCCGCCTGCGATGACCCAACGACAGGCCCAACTCTTTCAAATCGTCGTCGGTTAATTCGGTCAGCAGGTCGACATCGATGTCGTTGTCGGCGAACAGCCCGGCATGCTCGCCCAAGCCAATCTCCTCCAACCATTTTTTAACGTCCGACATCACAAAACCTTGCGCTTAGATTGCGGTCACCAGACTAACAAAAAGCGCGCAAGTTGTGCGGGCTCTTATGTAAGCGCGGCGCAAGCCCGTTGCATGCGAATGCACGCTTCTTCCAAGATGTCCGTCGCGGTAGCATAGGAAATGCGGAAATAAGGCGACAGGCCGAACGCCTCGCCG
>JBLHHE010000048.1:0-8919 GCA_047616465.1 Alphaproteobacteria bacterium | reverse complement strand
TGAGCTCGGCCTCCAGGTCAGCAGTGGTATGGAAATTCCAGCCCGTTTGGGTGTTCGGCGAGGAGAAGCCGTAACCTGGTAACGAGCACAGCACGACATCGAAGGAATCGGCAGGATCGCCGCCATAGGCCGCAGGATCGGTAAGCGGACCGATCACGCGTTTCAGATCCCAGAATGTCCACGGCCATCCGTGATGCAGCAATAGCGGCATCGGGTTGGGGCCCTTGCCACGCTCATGAATGAAGTGAAGCGGCAAACCATCCCAATCGATGCGGTAGTGATTGAACGCGTTCATCGCGCGCTCCTCGGCCCGCCAATCAAAACGGGTCGCCCAGTGGTCGATAAGTTCGCGCAGATAGGCGGTGTTAAACCCGTACTCCCAATCGTCATTGGCATAGTCGGGCGCGTAACGCGTGCGCTCTAAGCGCGCGTACATGTCATCGAGAATCGTGTCCTCGATATGGATCTCAAACGGGCGAACGGTACGCATGTTGTGCCTCCCGGGCTATTGTTGGATTAATCATCGACAATGAATCCGTCTCCGGAAAAGATCGAAAAACAAGACGGAGGAGCTAAACAGTAACCAGCACCACCACTTTAATTCCTCCGTGTGGTTTTGCAACACGATAGTCGCTCGGTAGTTACGATCGTTGGCGAACGCACCGATCCTTGGACAAGGATGCTCCGGCGGGTGGCCCGGTACGATAGGCTGAACCCGGCAAGGTTCGTGAGCTTCCTGTCGTCCACGATCTGCATCATTGCTACGTTCCACAAATTGCGTGATTATTCGGGACCCACAGGTCAACGCGTAGCGATCGAAATGAGTATCACAACGGCTAAATTCAACGCCTATGTTCTACCCGGCCACGTCTCCGACGCGCGGGCCGGCCTCGACCAGGCACGCACCGGCGAAGCGCTCGGGCTGGGTGGCATCTTCCTTTCGGAGCGCTGGGACACGAAGGAACTCGGTGCCGTGATGGGCGCACTGACGCAAGTCACCGATCGGGTGAAGCTGGTCGCCGGCTTAACCCATTTCGGGACACGCCATCCGCTGGTACTGGCAGGCATGGGTGCGACTTTGCAGACGCTGAGCGGCGGACGCTTCGTACTGGGCTTTGGCCGATCTGTACCGCCGTTGCTGGGGAAACTCGGCATCAAAGCGTTCGATAACGCTGGCATGGCAGACTTTGTCGCCCTGCTGCGCCGGTTGTGGGCCGGCGAGACCATCAACTATTCTGGTCCCGCCGGAAACTTTCCTGAAATGCAACTTACACAACGGTGCCTCGAACCGCCGCCAGTGATCCTGGGCGCGGTTGGACCGAACACACTGGCATTGGCCGGCGCACATTTCGACGGCGTGGTGCTACACCCGTTCCTAACCACCGAAGGTGTCGAACGCTCGGTCGCGATCGTTCGCGGCGCCGCACGTGAGAGTGGTCGCGATCCTAATTCGATCACGGTATACGCGACCGTCGTGACGGTTCCCGACACCCTGCCAAGCGGCCAACGCGAGGACATTCTCGAGGCGCGCGCCGTCTCTTACTTCATGCATCGAGAGCTCGGTTTGATGCTCGCCGACATCAATAACTGGGACCGGGACCCTGTCGATCGGGTCGTCGAAAAAGGTTTGAACCGTCTCGAGTTCGGACGCTCGGACATAGCCACCGCGCGCCGGCAGATGGGCGAAGCGGCGGCCTTGTTACCGCCGCATTGGCTGATGGATGGTGCGGCCGTCGGCAGTGTCGGACATTGCCTACGGCGGCTCGACGATTATTTTTCTGCCGGCGCAGACGAAATTCTGCTGCATGGTACGACCTGCGATCAGCAAGCGCCGCTACTCGAAGCGTTGCACGGCACGCAGCTCTGATGCGGTAGCATCGCGCCAGGCTAACAACGGTCCGCCGCGCGATTTCCTTTGCTTTCGGATAACTCCAACCGCTCGACTGCCTCGGCCTGCTTGTCGACGCCGCGGCATCGTGTAAACCGCATCGTTATACAGCCTGGCGTGCTGGCAACGCTACGCCGCCGGGCAATATTCTTTAAGATCGATCGAGCAGTTGTTCGATCGGCGTGACCGAATCGGGGTCCAATTCGAAACCGGCCGACACGGTCCACGCCCGACCACGCCGCGCGTGATCTTTCCAACCGGCGACCACCGCGCGTGCAACTTCGCGGTCGCAGCCCGAGGTGTCGATCACGGTAGCCAGCGCGTCGAGCAAATCAGCATTCACGGTAACCAGCTCGGTCGTGTCGAGGTCCGGATCATCGAGCGCCGTGGAGGCCGTCGCGATTGCCGGCTCAAGGGTGCCTGCTCGAGTTGATGCGCATAACTGGCCGGCCAGGGCCAGGTTGTCGGCGAGCTCTGCGCGCACCAGCCGCCGCCGCAGTGGCAGATGCGAACGGATGAAGGAGAGCGTTGCAACGGCGAGCTGGCATTGCTCGGCCGCCAGCGGATCAAGCGGATCCAGAGCCGGTGCGATTGTGGTTTCGAGTGCCTTGATCACCACCTTGAGTTGTAGATCGGTGTCCGGGACCATCAGATATGCTGCTCCAGAAGATCTGTTAAGTTCGCCAGTGCGATAGGGCCAATCATCGCCAGCCAGGCGACGACGATATCCTGATGCGTTTTCGACTGCAACGCGACGCGGTAAGCCGTTCCGAACATGTGGACGCACGTCACGAAGGTGTTGAATATACGGAAATAAACGAGCCGTTGAGGGTCGACGATCAAGCCCGATGCTGCGCTGTAGCGATGCAGAAATTCGTCCTCGGTCAACAGACCCGAGACCAGAAACGTCTTGCCATCCTCGGCGAAGTGGCCGAAGTAGGGCGACATCGTCCAGGTTAGATCTTGGTGCCGGTCGCCGAGCACCGAGAGTTCCCAATCCAGCCACGCCGTGATGCGCTCCTCGGATTCACAAAACAGGAAATTGCCACTGCGAAAGTCGCCGTGCACGATCGAGACATGGTCGAGCGGCGGCGCGTTCTCGATCAACCATTGTGCGGCGACCGCGATCACCGGATGGGCCTCGCCGCGGTCTTCCTCCCAGACTCTGAGCCACCAGTGGACCTGACGGATCACGCTGGCATTCGATCCGACCTCAGCCGGATCGAACGCCTCGCCGTGCAGCAGGGGCGTGGGATCGGCGCGATGAATGGCGGCCAGGTGGTCGACAAAATCTCGAGCGACCGGGTTGCGCAGTTGCGGACCGAAATTAATCCCGATACCGGTCACCTGCTGCGATGGCCGTGCCGCCGGACGGGTGCGACCCGCGTTGAATTCGTAGATCAATGCGGGGTGCGGCAGATACTCACCGTCGGCATCGATCCAGTGACACGCGGGCACCGGCACCACACCGCCCATCGCCTGCAGGGCAAGATGTTCCCGCCGTCGACTCGTCTCGACGATCGATTCCGGCAGCCCCATGCGCAAAACCATGGTAGTCACCTGTCGCGTGCCGCCAGCCGGCCCGTTCCATTCGAGCTCAAACGCCATTTGCAGCTTCGACGCGCCACCCTGCAGCCAGCGACCGTTGCTGATCTCGAAGTCGTCGCCGATGTGGTGCCGGACGAGGGCTGCGGTCCCCTGTTCCATGGTCTTCAACGAAATCCCCGAAAAGCCCGGACCACCGCGCCGGCGCATTTTCTCCGTCAATACCCGGTCGATTTCGCGCTCGGTAGGATAGCGTTCACGGATCGAATCTATAAACGCGTCGCTTGGATCCGCGCGGACGTCGACGGCACTCATCGCGACGAACACGCGACAGTTCGAAACGCCATCGTGTTCCCTTCTCGAGACCGGTCGGGTCCGTTGTTCATCCGGTCCCGGCCCATCGGCGTGACGACGTAATCCGTCGCATAGTATTCGAGCGCCATTCGCTCGGCATCCCCGTCCCCGTCATAGAGCTTCTCCCATTTCCGGGTCAACTCGATATGCAGTTCAATCCACCTCATCGTTGTTCCCCCATTCGATTTTTATGGGCCGCGCCAGACGCTGGTTTGCGGGCAAAAACAAGCACTATTTGCACAGACTCCCAGTCAGCGATTGCGCTCCGCAACGATTTCGCTGGCGAACGTAGACCGTCACTGTCATGAGACCATAATCGATGTCTCGATCAGGCGCCACAGCGTGTCCGTTCCGTGTGTGCGGCGAATTCTAAAATCACGCGGCAACGGGAAGCTGAAAAAGTCCATTGCAATATTGTCGCCACGAATAGTCGCGAATATTTGCGCGTTGATTGTGGGGCGCGCCGCTTACAACCGCCGGGACTCTGCGCCGAAAGAATGATGGGCCCGCTTGCGGTTGTAGTAATTCGCGAAGTCGACGATTTTCCGTTCAAGATCCCGGGTGTTCCAAAAGAGGACGTGGTCAAGGTATTCACGACGGATTGTGCAGATCAATCGTTCAACGAGTGGATGCGATTGCGGCGTATAAGGGATGGACTTGATCTCATTGATCTCAAGGATGCGAAGATTAGCTTTCCATCGGTGGTGTCGAAATAACAGATCGTTATCAGAACTGAGATAGTGCGGAATACCTCGATTAGAAAGGGCTCTGTTATACATGCAGCACAGAGCGATCCCATCAACATCGCCGGCACGCACACCGAAACCGATAATTCGGCGCGTGAACTGATCCACCACAACAAGTACCCAATGGGTTTTCAATAGAATAGATTTGCAACGAAATAGATCGATGGACCAGAGGCTATCCTTGGAAGACCTAAGAAACGTCAGCCAGGAGGGGCCACCGTCGCCGGGGTGTTGGGCAGTAATGCTTGAGCAATACTCGCCTAACGAAGTCTTTGTCGATATCGATCGCAAACGTGTTGGCGATCTGCATTGCGATCCGACGGCAGCCAAAGCGCGGGTTGCGTTATTTCATTTCAACGGTCGCGCGTACGAGCTCTGGTGATGGACCTTTAGGTCCTGGTTTTCGCCTACTGGCGGACGAATAGAGCAATCGATATTTTCGTTTCTTGAGGATGTCGTGAAATTTGAAAAGTGTCGATGGTCGAATAATGACGGCGGCGCGGTCGATGTGGCGCCGACCAAGAAACAATGATCAGAACCCAAGTAGGAATCGATCAGGTCCGGAGAGATTGGGAGCACGTCGCCGAGAACGCATAACGACCAGAAGTTGCTGTTTCATGATGAGGCTTTCCGCAACGACAGTCTTGGCGCCGCCGGGCCCTAAGCGCTTAGCGACTGTGGATAGCAGGTGAGCTAGAAGTAGCAGTAAATCTGTCATGCTAAAGAAGGGTAGCGAAGGAGGCGTTACGGGACAAGACTGTCGAGATTGGCGTTTTCAGGCGACAATTTGTAATTCGCCGCACAGGTTCCCGCAACCGAAGCTGCGGGTTTTATCGATTGAAAGAAGGCCGACTCCAGGTCGGGGTGTACCTGCGCAATCTGGCGGCGAACAGGCAGCTCCCGAGTAACACCCAGGCCGGCGGCAGGGGAACAACGCTTGCCGCTGCGAAAGTGCCGGTGCCTAAAGGAGTGCCGTCTAAAGCAGAGGCCAGAGCGCCGGCTACGAACATGTGCGCTTTCGTTGTCGGGTGGACGGTATCCCAGAACAGATGCTCGCTCGGATTGCTACAGGCGCTGGAGTCAAAAATACCATCAACGCACGGCGTTGAAATGTCCGTGAAACCCAGCAACTCCGGGTGATTCTGAATGTAATTAAAGGGCGACGCCGCATCGATCAGCGTGATCTGCGGACCGACATTGTTCGCGATCTCCATGAGAATACTGTTGAACGCCATCGTCGCCTGGCTGAGATCGTTTGCGATTCCGCTGGTCAGCCCTCTGGGGGTACGTCCAAGATCCGGCAAATTCACGACGTAAATCTGCGTTGCGCCCCGGCCGAATAAAAGGGTGCCGAGGGTGTTAATGACATTTCCCAGCGCAATGGGCACAACGTCCTGGGGCTTTGTAAAACCGAGATCCGTCGCCGTGTTGATGTCGTTCGCACCGATCCAGAGCAAGAACGCGGTGTCGTTCCCGCTTACAACAGGGACGGCAGCCAACTGGGAATTGAGACCTGTCGCCGCTGCGGCCAGCGAGCCGCCAAAGATAGGTATCGCGGCCAGCTCGTCGTCGCCGGCATTATCCCGTCCGTTGATATTTCCGGTGAACGCGCCACCGACAGCGTAATTGGTAATCGCAACCCCGGGTCGCATCGCCTTGAAGTAATCGACCCAAATCGGGCCGTTGCTGAAACGCCCGCCGGCATAGGGCGGGCCGGGGATTGACACGAGTCCAAGCGTCGCCTGATAGAGAGCACCTGCCAGATTTCCCGTATCCGAAAGGCTGTCGCCCAGAATACTGAGATTTGTGAACGCAGCGTTGGCCGGGCCCGCCCAGATAGCCGCGGTGATTAGTATCATTCGCAGTAATTTTTGCATGACCCGGGTTCCCCGTTACATCTTAATTGCGTTAACTATAGTCGCGGGAAGTTAATTCCCACGACAACAGCAATCTTCTACTTCCGGAACGCCAAGATCAATACAGAAACCCTGATCGTGCGAAATAAGCGTCGCGCGCAAATCGTTGCCGGAGCCGGCGTGATGCCCAAGCATACCGGCGACTTCGGCTGTCGCGGCGCTGATTTAGTCGAATTGTACGGCGTACCAGCCGACTTCGTGGGCGATTCATCGGGGTCGGTGTACTTTTTGATTGAACGGTCAATCCGCAATCGGTTCCGTCGGCGTCGCCTTTGGCATTTTGCAGGGGCCGTCCGGCTCGGAAAGGATGATGTTATGCCGTGATATATCACAGCATAACAGGCGTTAACTGGTGGAGGCGGCGGGAGTCGAACCCGCGGTAACGTTATAAAACAAAAAGTTAGCTATCAATGTTGTACGGATGCTGTCCAAAATAATTGGGCCGAACGGCACCATTTCGAATCCGAACCGGACATATCGATCACCGTATCGAAGTTTGAAAAGTGGTCCATAGAAAGTATCGGATCCTACGAGCGGATTTCGCGCTGTCCGGCTGCAACAATTAATAACGATAGCCATACGATGGCGTTCTGCGTTTTGGAAAAACGCCGCCCGCCAATGCGCAGTTACCGCGCTGGCTGATCGGAGGCTATCTTGAAAGTAGTTTTTCACACGAGACCCGATCGATCGTTTGAGAGCGCTTGCTAGCAATGACAGCGCATGCCATCATTACTTCACTTCGAACCTACATGGAAAGCCGCCATGGCCAACTTAAGCGTCAGAAAGCTCGATGAAGAAACGCTGTCTCGACTACGAATACGTGCCGCCACGCATGGTATTTCCATGGAAGAAGAAGCGCGCAGGATCCTGAAGGCCGCCGTTAACTCGCCTGAGCGACTCGGTGATCTGGCCGTTAGCATTTTCGGTCAGCAGTACGGCTTCGACCTCCCTGTTCCCGAGAGCGCTCCACACGAGCCGCTGGATCTTTCCGAATGATTCTATTGGACACGAACGTGGTCTCCGAAGTCATGAGGGTGTCGCCTGCGGAGGCTGTCTTGAACTGGTTGAATGAGCAACAGTCCAGCTCGCTCTGCGTGTCGAGCATCACCATTGGAGAAATCGCTTACGGGTTGCGTATTTTACCGGACGGCAAGCGCCGCTCCGGGCTCAACGAAAAATTCGAGCGGTTCATCGCGATGGCATTCGCACAACGTGTCATCGCTTACGACGAGTCCGCAGCCCGTATGTACGGCGAGATAATGGCATCGCGTAAAGAAGCGGGGCGGCCTATGAGCATACCTGATGGCCAGATTGCCGCGATCGCTCGAACGAATCATCTAACGGTGGCAACCCGGAACAGCTCCGACTTCGAACAATGCGGCGTCGATCTGCTCGATCCGTTTTTGGCTAGCGGTTAATGCTGTCCTTTCTGAATATTCGTACTTGTTGAAATCGTTGACGAAATTCTCTTGCACCGTCAACCTGCGATCTGCGGCTTTTGTCCGAGTAGATAAGGATCCAGGATCGTGAAACCCATTATTAATGCGCTGTTGACGTACGCGTCTACGATCTTTCGGTCACACGTTTCGTTGCAATTGGAGATCGTGGCGCTAAGACATCAAATCACGGTGTATCAGCGCTCAACAACGCGGCCGCGAATAAAGCAAGGTGATCGAATATTGTGGTCTTGGATTGCACGACGTTGGTCGGGTTGGAGGGAGGCCATAGTGATCGTCCAGCCCGGGACAGTGATTGGGGCCGCGAAAACGATTTCGGGATCATTGGGCTAAGTTGAGCAACCAAGGCAAGCTCGGTAGGCCGGTGGTACCAAGAGAGATTGTTGACTTGATCCGAAAGATGTCGGCAGCGAATATCTGCTGGGGCTCGCCGCGAATTGTCGGCGAGCTGCATAAGCTCGGCATCGACGCCGCAAAATCTACGGTCGAGAAGTACCGCGCGCGTCCTTGGACAGCACCATCGACGACATGGAAATCATTTCTGAACAATCACTCGAGGGACATGGTATCAATCGATCTTCTAGTTGTGCCGACAGTCCGATTCAGGATGCTGTACGTCTTGGTTATCCTGTCCCATCATCGGCGCCAGGTTGTTCATTTCAAAATCACTGAACATCCGACAGCGCATTGGACTGGTCAACAAATCATTGAGGCGTTTCCTTATCCCTCGGCACCGAAATACCTGATCCGGGATCGCGATGATGTCTATGGGAGGCAGTTTCCTAAGCGCGTTAAAAGCATGGGTATCGAAGAGATCCTGACAGCTCCGGGGAGCCCTTGGCAGAATGCCTACTTGGAACGAATGATCAGGAGCATCCGTCGCGACGGCCTGGACCACGTCATCGTACTGAACGAGCGTCAGTTGAAACGGATCCTGACAAGTTACTTTGATTATTACCATCGGTGGCGCACGCATTTGTCGCTGGAGATGGATAGTCCGAGCTCTCGACCGG
>JBLHHE010000047.1:0-8936 GCA_047616465.1 Alphaproteobacteria bacterium | reverse complement strand
TCGCTGCAGGGACCGGCTGCACTCGGTATCGCATTGATCGCATTTTCGACCGCCGAGATCATCGGCGGAAACGGGTTTATCAGTGCGTTCGTCGCCGGACTGGTTCTGGGCAACACGGTGCGTGGGCAATGCGCCGCCCTGTTCGAATTCACCGAGAGCGAAGGCCAATTGCTAACCCTGCTGACCTTCCTGGTGTTCGGCGCGGTCTTGCTACCGACGCTGGGCGGCGGCGTGGATTGGCAAGTCATCGTCTATGCGGTGCTCAGCCTGACCGTGATCCGCATGGCGCCATCGGCGCTGTCACTGTTGGGCACCGGGGTTCGCGGACCGACGACCCTGTTTCTCGGGTGGTTTGGACCACGCGGGCTGGCCTCGATCCTGTTCGCGCTGTTGGTCTTGGAAGAAACCGAAATACCGCTGAGCGACGAAATATTGCAAATTACCATCCTCACCGTCGCCCTCAGCATCCTCGCTCACGGCATCACGGCGGCGCCAGCATCGCGTTGGTACGCCGGCATCGTGCGCCGTATGGGCGACTGCGAAGAGACCAAACCGGTAGGCGAAATGCCCAATCGGTTCGGGCCGCTACCATTGGAGGCAGCCGCTGGTCAGGAGAATTCGGACGGCTGATTTGGCTTTATCGTCAACCGACCTATATTTCTTACCGAACGCAATCAGACGAAGACGGAGAATTCCATGACAGAGCAAGGCAAGGCCCGGGCGCTAGGCATCAACCATGTGGTGCTTGAGGTCGGCAATGTAGACGAAGCGCTGGAATTCTATGGCGCGATCTTCGATTTCACCCTGCGGGGCAAGCGAGAAGGCCGTGCCTTCATCGATCTGGGCGACCAGTTCCTGCAATTAAGCGAAAACCGCACCCAGGAACCCGATGGTCAGCGCCATTTCGGCCTGGTCGTCGATGACCGGGAACCGGTGCGCCGCGCGCTGGACGAGCTGGGCGTGGAGTTGATCGGAGGCCGGCTTAATTTTCGCGACCCCTGGGGCAACCGGGTCGAAGTCGTGCCCTATGACGATATTCAGTTCACCAAGGCGCCGCACATTCTCAACGGCATGGGTGTCGAAGTCGAGAAAACGCCCAACGCCATCGAAGAACTCGCCAAGAAAGGCATGGCGCCGGACAGCGCGACCGCCTAGTGCCGGCGGAAATCGTCGGCCGGGAAAGCGCCCAGAATGCGCACTTGCGACGAGAAATAGTCGAGTTCTTCGAGCGCCCGCCCCACCGCCGGGTCGGCCGGATGGCCTTCGAGCTCGGCGTAGAACCGGGCGACGGAGAACCGTTCGCCGGTGATATAGCTTTCCAGCTTGGTGATGTTCACCCCGTTGGTGGCGAACCCGCCCATCGATTTGTACAGCGCCGCCGGCACCGAGCGGACCTGGAAGATCAGCGCGGTCATGCACGGCCCTACCTGGGGGTCCGGGTCACGGCGCGCGCGCGATAGCACGACAAAACGCGTGGTGTTGCCTATACGGTCCTCGAACCGGTCGCGCAGCGCCTTGAGCTTATAGATTTCGCCGGCCAATGCGGGGGCGACGGCGGCGATCGTGGGATCGCCCAGATCGGCCACCTCTTTGGCCGAGCCCGCGGTATCGGCCCGGGCCACCGTGCGCACCCCCAACTGGGCGAGCTGGCCACGGCATTGCGCCAGAGCCTGGGTGTGGCTGCGTACCTCCTTGAGCCCCTCCAGGGTTGCCCCCTCGAGCGCCAGCAGCTGGTATTTCACCGGCAGATAATGCTCTTTGATGATGTAGAGCTTGGATTCCGGCAGCAGGTGATGAATGTCGGCGACCCGGCCGCCCAGTGAATTCTCGATCGGGATCATCGCCAGCGCCGCCCTGCCATCGGTCTCGACCGCGGCGAAGACATCCTCGAAGGTCTCGCACGCCAACGGAATCATGTCCGGAAATACTTCCAGGCAGGCAATGTGCGAATTGGCCCCGGGCACGCCTTGATAGGCGATGGTATTGGCCGGATCGGCGGTCTGGTCAGTCGTGTCGGTCATCGGATGGCTCTAACAATTAACGCGCGCCTAGCCGAGGCGGGCCCGCGCGCGCTCAAGATCGGCCGGAGTATCGACACCGAGCGGAACCGTGTCAACGAGCGCCACGTCGATACGCATCCCAGCTTCCAGGGCGCGCAACTGTTCGAGCCGCTCGCGCGCTTCCAAGCCGCTGACCGGTAGCGCGACAAAGCGCGTCAACGCCGCCCGGCGAAAGGCGTACAGGCCGATATGGTGATAATGGTCGCCGTCGCCCGTCGGCACCGTGGCGCGGCTGAAATAAAGCGCCCTTCCCTGGGTTGCGCCCGGCTGCAGCGCAATAACCGCTTTGACCACATTAGGATTGAGGCGTTCGTCTTCTAGGCTGATCGGACAGGCCAGGGTGGCGATATCGACCCCTGGGGTCGCCAACGCCGCAAACGCCGCGCGTATAGAAACCGGATCGAGCGTCGGCAGGTCGCCCTGCAGATTGACCACCGCATCATAGGCCCCGTCCGGATCGATTGACGCCAACGCCGCCGCCGCGCGATCGGAGCCCGACGGCAGATCCGGCGCGGTCAAGACGGCAGTGCCGCCGACCGCCTCTATCGCCGCGGCGATCTCCGGTTCGGCGCAGGCCACGATCACCGGACCCACATTGGCTTCCACGGCACGGCGCCAGCAATGGACGATCATCGGTTCGCCGGCAATATCGGCCAGCGGCTTACCCGGCAGGCGCGTTGACGCCATGCGCGCGGGGATCACCACCACGGGATTCGCGGGGGGCGATTGCAGAGATGGGTCGGTATCGGTCAGGATGGCTCTCCTGCTAGGTTGATACGCTGCGACCTAATGCCACGAGCGGCGCATCTGGGGTGGTTGTGCGATGCGGCGAAAGATATACCTCAGACAGCGTGAACGGAACCAGCCATGGACACGATTCGGGCTATCTGGCACAGTCGCGACCGCACTAGCGAGAACAGAAAATGTCCGGTGCAGAGATAAATAAACTGATCCTAGCAGGCCTTACGGTAGTGCTGGTCATGCTGTTGATCGGCAATGTCGTCAACGAGCTGTCCCACAAGGAACCGCTTGAGCGTAACGCCTATGCGGTCGTGACATCGGACGAACCGGCCCCGGCCGCCACGGTGAGAGCCGAACCCGTTCTCGAATCGGTCATACCGTTACTCGCATCCGCCGATCCGCAAGCCGGCAAAAAAACGGCGTCAAAACGCTGCGCCAGCTGCCACACTTTCAATGACGGCGGCGCCACTAGAACGGGGCCCAATTTGTGGTCCATCGTCGGCAAGGACAAGGGCGCGGCCCAAGGCTTCTCCTATTCCGACGCCCTCGCCGATAAGGGCGGTGTCTGGAGCTACGACGATTTGAACGCCTTCCTGGCCGATCCGAAAGCTTTCGCCAAAGGCACCAAGATGAACTTCGCCGGCATCAAAAGCGTACAAGACCGCGCCGCCCTCATTGCCTATTTGCGGCAACAATCCGATAACCCGCTGCCGCTTCCCGCGCAATAACTTGCGGAGCATGACATGACGGGCACTATCGACCAGGCTTTTATCGACCTGGCCTTACGACTAGCGGATGCCAGCGGGCCGGTGATCCTCGATTATTTCCGAACCAACCTTGCCGTCGAGCGCAAAGACGACGCCAGCCCGGTGACCCGCGCCGACCGCGAAGCCGAAACCGTGCTGCGCCAATTGCTGGCCGCCGAAGCGCCCGATCACGGGGTCTTGGGCGAAGAGCATGGCGGCGAACGCCTCGACGCCGAATATGTCTGGGTGCTCGACCCGATCGACGGCACCCGCGCCTTCGTCAACGGCATTCCCCTGTTCGGCACCCTGATCGCGCTGACGCGCAACGGCGTGCCGGTGCTGGGGGTGATCGATCACCCGGCGCTGGGCGAACGGTGGCTCGGCACAGTCGGGGCGCCCAGTGTGCATTGGGGCCGGGGCGATGACGGAGCGCCAGTGCAATCGCGCCCCTGCGATGGGCTCGACCAGGCTATGCTCTGCGCCACATCGCCGGAAATGTTCTCCAGCGACCAGTTGGCCCGGTTCCAACGGGTGCAGGCGGCGGCGCGCGACACACGGTTCGGCACCGATTGTTACGCCTATGCCATGGTCGCCAGCGGTGAGACAGATCTGGTGGTCGAGGCTGGTATGTATCCCTACGACTATCTGGCCCACGCCGTTGTCGTGACCGGCGCCGGTGGGGTCATCACCGACTGGCAGGGCGCGCCGCTGACGCTTGCCTCGCCAGGCTCGGTGCTGGCCGCGGGGGACAGCCGCGTCCACGCCGCCGCGCTGGCTCTATTAGCGGAGGCCTAACCATGGCCCACGATGTCCGCATAGCGATTTCCTGCCCCGACCGCACCGGTCTGCTGGCGGCCATCACCGGACGCCTGTTCGACCTGGGCGCCGATTTGGGCGACACCAGCTTTGCCGTGTTGGGCACAGCTGCGGAGTTCGCTTGCGTCGCCGCATTGCCGGACACTCTTGGCCCCGATGAGGCAGAGACGGAACTCGCTAAGCTGTCAGAGATGGAGGGTGCGGCCCTTACCGTGACGCCGTTTACGCTCGCCCCGATCCGCAACGAAACCGGCCAGATCACCCACCGCATTGAGGTGCGCGGCGCCGACCGGCCCGGGCTGGTGGCGCGGCTGGCCGAAGTGTTCGCCGAGTTCGGCGCCAATATCGTGCGCATGGACTGCGAGCATATCCCCGGCGGCGGCGAGGGCGATTATCTGATCCGCTTCGAGGTCTGGCTGCTGTCCGCGCGCGCCGCAAGTTGCCTGGCCGCGGCCGACAATACCGCCGGCAGCCTCGGCCTATCGTGCAAAATCATGGCGGTTTAAGCCCAATTGGGGCGGTATTGGGGCATTCTCTAACAACCCCGTGAAAATCAGCCCGGAAAGCTTGATCGAACCGGCCCACTACCCCCATGTTGTAGATAGGGCAATTTATGTGAACGGAGATAAGGCATGCGACGGACCGCGACACTCGCCGCCTTAAGCGCGTTGGCATTTCTGACAACCGCAGTAGCGGCATCCGCCGCCGGGACCGGCGGGCCAGCGCACGCCTTGGCGATGCACGGAGCACCGAAATTCGGGCCTGAATTTACCCACTTCGACTACGCCAATCCGAGCGCCCCGAAGGGCGGTTCACGGGTCATGGACGGTACCGGTACGTTCGACAGCCTCAATCCCTTTATTCTTCAAGGCAATCCGGCCGGCGTGGGCGTGATCTACGACTCGTTGATGGTGCAGTCGGTCGACGAGGCGTTTACGCTTTATTGTTTGCTCTGCGAAACAGTGGAAACGCCCGACGACCGGTCCTGGGTCGAGTTTACGCTTCGCGATGATGCGCGTTGGCACGACGGCAAACCGATTACCGTCGACGACGTGATTTTTTCGTTCAACGCGTTGCGCGATAAAGGCCGGCCCTTTTATCGCTTCTATTACGGCAGCGTGGCCGATGTTGCGCAAACCGGCCCGCAAAAAGTGCGGTTTACGTTTTCCGGCGCCCCCAATCCGGAACTGCCGCTGATCCTCGGCGAACTTACGATTTTACCGAAGCATTACTGGGAAACGCGCGACTTCTCAAAGACCACCCTGGAACCACCGCTCGGCAGCAGCGCCTATCGCATTTCCGATGTTAAACCGGGACGGTCGATCACATTCGAGCGGGTGCCCGACTATTGGGGCCAGAACCATCCGACACAGGTTGGGTTCAATAACATCGACACCATCCGAACCGACTATTTTCGCGACCGCACCATTGCGCGCGAGGCTTTCAAGGGCGGCAATCTTGATCTTTGGATGGAGAATTCGGCCAAGGAATGGGCAACCGCGTTCGACGTACCGCCTGTTCGCAATGGGCTCATCATCAAAGAAAATTTCCCCCATGAGCGAACCTCGGGAATGCAGGGTTTCGTGTTTAACCTCCGCAAACCACTGTTTCAGGACCCTAGGGTACGCCAAGCTCTGTCCCTGGCTTTCGATTTCGAATGGTCGAACGCTAACCTGTTCTATAACGCCTACACCCGTACCAAGAGCTACTTCGACAATTCGGAACTCGGCAGCCGCGGGCTGCTGAAAGACGCCAGCGCGGAAGAACGCGAAATACTGGAACGCTACCGGGGCAAGTTGCCCGAGCAGCTCTATACGGAGGTATTCCAACCACCGAAGACCGATGGCAGCGGCGCGCGCGGCATCCGGTCTAACCTGCGCCAGGCAGCCAAGCTTCTGAGCGAAGCAGGGTGGCAGGTGAAAAACAAAAAACTGATGAACGTTAAGACAGGAGAGCCCTTCCGCTTCGAAATCCTTCTCGTCAGCCCTGCCTTCGAACGTATCTCCCTACCCTACAAAAGAAATCTGGAACGGCTTGGCATCGATGCATCAGTTCGCCTCGTCGACACCTCGCAGTACCAAAACCGAACGGACGCCCGCGATTTCGACATGGTGACCGGATCATGGGGCCAGTCGCAATCGCCCGGCAACGAGCAGCGGGATTTCTGGAGCAGCAACGCTGCAACGGCAACCGGCTCGCGCAACCTAATGGGTATCAGCAACCCGGTGATCGACGAACTCATCGAACTGGTTATCTCTGCCCAAACGCGCGAAAGCCTGGTGCAGCGCACGCGGGCGCTCGATCGTGCGCTTTTGTGGGGCTTTTATGTGATCCCCCAGTTCCACCTGCCCACCGACCGTATCGCATTTTGGGATAAATTCGGGCGACCGGAGAAGATTCCCCTGTTGGGCGAGGCAGCCAACATCTCCGCCTGGTGGGTCGATCCGGCGAAAGAGGCCGCCCTGAACAAGCGCAGCAATTGAGCGAACGGCTGCTGGCCTCGATTCGCGCGCACCGTTAGGTTAGCCCCATGCTCGCCTATATCATTCGCCGGCTGTTGCTGATCATTCCAACATTGTTTGGCATCATGATCATCAACTTCGCCGTTATCCAGACCGCGCCGGGTGGGCCCGTCGAGCAGATCATTGCCCAGATCCAGGGCAACGCGGTGGATGCCACGGCCCGGGTGACCGGGGGCGGGGGCGAAGTGACTCAAGGCGGCCTGGACGGCCAGCAGCAACTTGGTCAGTCCAGCGGTTTCGAATCCAAATACCGTGGCGCGCGCGGATTGCCGCCGGAGCTGATCGCTGAAATCGAACAGATGGTCGGCTTCGACAAACCGCTGCACGAGCGGTTCATCAAGATGATGGGCAACTACGCCACATTTAATTTTGGCGATAGCTTCTTCAAGGACCGCAAAGTGGTCGATCTGGTCTTCGATGCCATGCCGGTGTCGATCAGTCTTGGCTTGTGGACGACGCTGCTGACCTATCTGATTTGTATTCCCCTCGGCATTCGCAAGGCGGTGCGGGATGGTAGCCGCTTTGATGCCTGGACCAGCGGCGTGATAATTTTCGGCAACGCGGTGCCGAGTTTTCTGTTCGCTATTCTGCTGATCGTCCTGTTCGCCGGCGGCAGCTTTGTCGATTGGTTCCCGCTACGCGGCCTGACCTCGGAAAACTGGTCTGAGCTCAGCCTGTTCGGCAAATTTCTCGACTATCTCTGGCATATCGCCTTACCCGTATTGGCGCTAACAATCAGCGCCTTCGCCGGCTTGACGATGCTGACCAAAAACTCGTTCCTCGACCAAATCAATCAGCAATATGTGGTCACCGCCCGCGCCAAGGGGCTGGCCGAAAAGCGCGTGCTCTACGGCCATGTGTTCCGCAACGCCATGCTGATCGTCATCGCCGGGTTCCCCGCCGCGTTTATCGGTATCCTGTTCACCGGCTCGCTGCTCATCGAAGTGATCTTTTCCCTAGAGGGCCTCGGCCTGCTCGGTTTCGAGGCGGCGCTCAACCGCGACTTCCCCGTCCTGTTCGGCACCCTGTTCTTTTTCTCGCTACTCGGTCTGGTGATGAGCCTCATAGGCGATCTGGCCTATGTGGCCGTCGATCCGCGCATCGACTTCGAAAGCCGCGAGGTCTGACATGGCGACGGCGGCGGACGATACGAGTACCGATCCTCTCCGCGAGGCGCACGCACCCCGCTTATTCGGGTGGCCGATCACGCCCTTGACCGAGCGGCGGCTCGCCAACTTCCGGGCCAATCGGCGCGGTCACTGGTCTTTGTGGCTGTTTGTGGCGTTGTTCTTCTTCACCCTGTTCGCGGAATTCATCGCCAACGACAAACCGCTCCTGGTGCGCTTCGACGGCGCCTTCTATTACCCTGTCCTCACCAGCTATCCCGAGACCGATTTCGGCGGCGACTTCGAGACCGAAGCCGATTATTCCGACCCGTTCGTCGTCGAATTGATCGAGGAGAAGGGCTGGGTGGTGTGGCCTCTGATCCCCTACAGCTTCGACACACCGGTCACCGACCTACCGACGCCGGCGCCATCGTCGCCTACCGCGCAGAACTGGCTTGGCACCGACGATCAGGCCCGCGACGTGACCGCTCGGTTGATTTATGGGTTCCGCATCTCGGTCCTGTTCGGGTTTACCCTCACCATTCTGTCGAGCATCGTTGGGGTCGCCGCCGGCGCGGTTCAGGGTTATTTCGGCGGTTGGACCGATTTGTTGTTCCAGCGCTTCATCGAAATCTGGTCGTCGCTGCCAACACTTTTCCTGCTGATCATCCTCGCCTCGGTGGTCGAACCGACCTTCTGGCTGCTCTTGGGCTTGATGCTGCTGTTCAGTTGGATGTCGCTGGTCGGCGTGGTGCGGGCGGAATTCCTGCGCGCCCGCAACTTCGACTATGTGCGCGCCGCCCGGGCGCTGGGCATGGGCAACCGGCTGATTATGTTCCGCCACGTGCTGCCCAACGCCATGGTCGCCACGCTGACATTCCTGCCGTTTATTACCGCCGGGTCGATAACGGTGCTGACATCGCTGGATTTTCTCGGCTTCGGCCT
>JBLHHE010000046.1:0-9081 GCA_047616465.1 Alphaproteobacteria bacterium | reverse complement strand
CGAGTATTTCAATCTGATCTGGGATGATTTCGAAGAGGTGAAACGGCTGGCGGAGCTATCCCATCCCCGCGCCGTCGTCGATACCCGCGGCCTAGCGCCCGTGCATACCGAACTCGCCAATGAACTCGCGGCGCGCATCGGTACCCTGTCGCGCGAAGACGCCGAGAATTTGTTAGCGCAATTGCGGACGCTAGAGGCGGCAAGTCGGAGCCGTTGAGGCCCCGACTTTAATCGATGCCGCTTAGTCGAACATGGCGACGGCGCGGATGAAGCCGGCTGAGGCGCCTTTAATTTTCCACGGAAAGCAGCTGACGGTGAAGCCCTTGTCGGGCAGGGTTTCCAGGTTCAGCAGTTTCTCCATGTGGCAGTAGGGCTGTTCGATACCGGCCCAGTGGCCCTGCCACACCTTGCTGGCGTCGTGGTCCTTGTCCCACTGCTCCTTGGCAAACTTGAACGGCGCATCCCAGCCCCAGGCGTCGATGCCGGTGACCCGCACCCCATGGTCGCGGGTCAGGTAGAGGGTTGCCTCCTTGCCCATGCCGATGCCGTGGTCGAGATATCCACCGGTGCCGTAATATTCGCTGGCCTTGGTGTTGACCAAGACAATGTCGAGGGGCTGCAGATCGTGGCCGATGCGCTTGAGTTCCGCCTCGACATCTTCGGGCTGGACCACATAGCCATCGGGCAATTCCCGGAAGTCGAGCTTCACCCCAGGGCGGAAGAACCAGTCCAGCGGCAACTCGTCGATGGTCTGCATCGGGTTGCCGTCTTTGTCGTGGGAATGATAGTGCCACGGGGCGTCGATATGGGTGCCGTTATGGGTGGTCAGGGTCAGCACCTCCCAGGCCCAACCCTCGGCACTCGGCAGATCGGACGGCGTCATGCCATCGAAAAAGCTGGCCATCGCTTCGGCGTTTTCCTGCTGGCTGACATATTCGATCTTCGGCCGCATGATTTCCGGATCGCAGATGGACTCGTTGTCGAGCGGCATCGAGATGTCGACGATTTTTGACGGTATTTGCATGGCGGTTCTCCCCGTAGGCGCGTTTGATTTGCGCCACTGTACGCCGCCGGACGGGGTGTGAAAACCGCGCCGGCCGATGGCGGTCGGGAAGTTGCCGCTTTACAGAATAAACTTCGACAGATCGGCGTTCTTGGCCAGTTCCTCGACCCGGTCGCGGACCATTTCGGCATCGATGACGATGGTCTCGCCGCCCCGGTCGGTGGCGGTGAAGCTAATCTCTTCGAGCAGGCGCTCGATCACCGTGTGCAGCCGCCTTGCGCCGATATTCTCGACATTCTGATTGATCTCGGCGCCCAAATTGGCGATCGCGTCGATCGCGTCTTCAGTGAAATCCAGGGTCACGTCTTCGGTTTTCAGTAAGGCGACCGATTGGCGGATCAGGCTGTTTTCCGGCTCGCGTAAAATCCGGCCGAAATCCTCCCGGGTGAGCGCCTTCAAGGCGACGCGGATCGGCAGGCGGCCCTGCAATTCGGGCAGCAGGTCCGACGGTTTGGCCAGATGAAACGCGCCCGAGGCAATGAACAGAATATGGTCGGTTTTCACCGCGCCATGTTTGGTGGCGACGGTCGTGCCCTCGATCAGCGGCAGCAAGTCGCGCTGCACGCCCTCGCGGCTGACATCGGCGCCGCCGGCGCGTTCGCTGCGCACGGTGATCTTGTCGATCTCGTCGAGAAAGACGATGCCGTTATTCTCGACCGCGTGCAGCGCTTCTTTGATAACTTTGTCGTCGTCGAGCAGCTTGTCGGATTCGTCGGCCATCAGCACTTCGTAGCTTTCCACCACACTCAAGCGGCGCGGCGCCGTACGCTGGCCGAACGCCTTGCCCAGCATGTCGTTTAAATTGATCATGCCCATCTGCGAGCCGGGCATGCCGGGTATGTCCATGGTCGGCAGTTGCATGCCGCCCGTGTCGGCGATCTCGATCTCGATTTCCTTGTCGTCCAATTCGCCGCGCCGCAGCTTGTCGCGAAACGACTGGCGGGTGGCTTCGCTGGCGTTTTCGCCCACCAGTGCGGCGAGAACCCGTTGTTCAGCGTTGACCTCGGCCTGTACGCGTACTTCTTTGCGCCGCACTTCGCGGGTCATCATGATCGATTGTTCGACCAGGTCGCGGATGATCGATTCGACATCGCGGCCGACATAGCCCACCTCGGTAAACTTGGTGGCCTCGATTTTAATGAAGGGCGCGTTGGCGAGCTTTGCCAGGCGGCGCGAGATTTCTGTCTTGCCGACGCCGGTCGGCCCGATCATCAGAATATTCTTGGGCAACACCTCTTCGCGCAGATCGTCGGGCAGTTGCTGCCGGCGCCAGCGGTTACGCAAGGCCACGGCGACAGCGCGTTTGGCGTCGTTCTGGCCGATAATGAAGCGGTCGAGCTCGGAGACGATCTCGCGCGGGGAAAAATTGGTCATAGGCTCTCGATCGTCACGTTGGTGTTGGTGTAGATGCAAATATCGGCGGCAATGGCCATGGCGCGTTCGGCGATCTTGCGGGCGTCCAGCTCGTCGTGGTCGATTAACGCCCGGGCTGCCGCCAGGGCGTAATTGCCGCCCGATCCGATCGCGATAATGCCGTCATCGGGCTCGAGCACGTCGCCGGTGCCGGTGAGCACCAGCGATGTTTCCTTGTCGGCCACCGCCATCATCGCTTCGAGCCGGCGCAAATAACGGTCGGTGCGCCAATCCTTGGCCATTTCGACGCAGGCCCGGGTCAGCTGGCCGGGATGCTGCTCCAGCTTCGATTCCAGGCGCTCGAATAGGGCGAAGGCATCGGCCGTGGCGCCGGCAAACCCGGCGATTACGCTGCCATCGCCCAGCGGGCGCACTTTGCGCGCCGTCCCTTTGATCACAGTGGCGCCGAGGGTAACCTGGCCGTCGCCGGCGATGACCACCTTGCCGCCCTTGCGGATCGACAGGATCGTGGTGCCATGCCATTGGTCGGAGCCGTTCGCGTTATTCGCCGTATACATTCATTCATCCATTCTGATGGGCATTCTGATGGGCATTCTGATGGGCATTGTGTGACCGACATTACGCGCCGGGCTGTCCATGACCTTAAACCGCGGCGGCGGGGCACACCACAGCACCGCCTTCCATTTGGTCATTTGTGCGCCGCCGTCAAGCCCCTGGCGAGGGCTTGCGATGGTGGTATTGGCGAACGGTCCCTGCTATGTAGGCCCCGCACCGCTGCCCGATGAAGCGCCGCAGGAGCTTACAATGAGCATTCAAGAAGTATCCGGAGGCCGTGACCAAGATGGCCGCACGGCCAGTGTCACGCGGCAGACCCGCGAAACCGAAATTTCCGTGACGGTCAATCTGGACGGTACCGGCGCCTATGACGTCGAGACCGGCATCGGCTTTCTCGATCATATGCTCGAGCAATTGTCGCGCCACAGCCTGATCGATCTGCGCGTGCGCGCGGCGGGCGATCTGCACATCGACTTCCACCACACCACCGAAGATACCGGCTACGCCATCGGCGAAGCGATCAGCGAGGCTCTGGGCGAGCGCCGGGGTATCCGCCGCTATGGCGATGCGCTGGTACCGATGGACGAAACCCTGACCCGGGTTGCCCTCGACGCCTCCAATCGGCCCTATCTGGTGTGGCGAGTGCCGTTCACCCGCCCCAAGCTGGGCGATATGGATACCGAGCTGTTCCAGGAATGGTTCAGGGCGTTCGTCCAGTCGGCCGGGCTCACGCTGCACGTGGAGACGCTGTATGGCGAGAACAACCACCATATGGTCGAGTCCTGCTACAAGGGTTTGGCCCGGTCATTGCGCCAGGCCATCGAAATCGATCCACGCCGCGCGGACGCCGTTCCGTCGACGAAAGGCGTGCTCGGCGGGTCGATGTAGCGGCGGTGATCGTGATCCCCGTTAGGCAGGCGGGCGCATATGTCCGACTCTGAACAGCAACTGGCTACCAAGCGCGATGACGGCGTTCCCGGCGCGCTGCCGACCTATGTCACAGCGGCCCGCCATGGTGCCCTCGTGCGGGCCCGTAAATGGCTGGTCGATGCCATGGTGGCAAAGCGAAGCCGTCAGGCGCGGCGGATTTTGGAAGCCAAGCCTGAGCTGTGGGCGCTGATGACGGAGGTGGCCGCCGGCACCGCCGTGACCGGGGCCTCCTATTCCGATTATCTGACGCTCTATGAGCAGGTGCGCACCCACCGGCCGCGGGAAATACTCGAATGCGGCACCGGCATTTCAACCGTCGTTCTGGCCCAGGCGTTGCGCGACAACGCAGCCGAAGATGGCGGGGCTCCGGGGCGTGTGACGTCGATGGAGGACGATGCGGAGTGGTTTCGCATTGCCAGCGAACGGCTCCCCGAGGGGGTCGCGGATATCGTCGAGATCGTCCACAGCCCGAAGGCGGACGGATTTTTCAAATGTTTTCGCGGCGTGTGCTACGAGGCTGTGCCGGACCGTCCCTATGATTTTGTCTTTTCCGACGGGCCCGACCGGCACTCTCCGGTTAATGGCGACAAATTGTTCAATCTCGACCTGATCAATGTGGTGCGCCGCTCAGAGCGGCCGGTGCGCGCCGTCGTCGACAATCACTATCTGACATTCTATGTCTTTCAGAAGGTGTTCGGGCTCGACAAGGCGCGCTATAGCGTCAGTCATAAGTTGATGTTCGTCGGACCGATCACAAAACACGATGTGCGGCATTTAAAGAAAGAGACATTCGTGCCCGATCTACGCCTGTTTGGGACGACCGAGTTGAAGCTTCGCATGACCCTCGACGATTGAGGGCGGGAGAGCGGATTTTGAAAATCTATAGCGTGCAAACTCTGCCCTGGTCTTCGGCACTCGACGGCGATGTTGTGCTCATCGTGGAGGGGTTTAGCTGGCCGGCGTTAATCTTCGGCCCGTTCTGGGCGCTGTGGCACGGCATGTGGCGCACGGCGATCGTTCTGCTGCTGATTGGCGCGGCGATCGGCGGCCTCGGCGCCTTGGCCGGTCTGGGTCCCGATCTGGTCTCGGTGTTTCAGATCCTGGTCCAAATCGGTCTTGGCCTGTGGGGTAACGATCTGCGCCGGGCGGCTTTGGTGCGACGGGGATTTGTCGAACGTGCGGTCGTTGCCGGGCGGGACGGCGAAGAAGCCGAACATCGTTATTTCACGAATTTGGCCCGGATCGCGGCCTAGGGGCGAGGATGCAAACAGTCGCCATCATCGATTACGGGTCGGGTAATTTACGCTCGGCCGCCAAGGCGTTCGAGCGCATGGCGTCCGAAACCGGGCTGGCCCGAACCATTACGGTCACCGCAGACGCCGCCGTGGTCGCGGCGGCCGACCGCGTGGTCCTGCCGGGGGTCGGCGCCTTTGCCGATTGCTATCGCGGGGTGACTGAACCGCCCGGATTGCGGGCGGCATTGCAAACGGCGGTGATCGATAAAGCCCGGCCCTTTCTGGGCATTTGTGTCGGCATGCAGTTGATGGCGACGCGGGGTCTAGAGCATGGCGAGACCCCCGGTTTCGATTGGATCGCGGGCGACGTGGTGGCCATCAAACCATCGTCGCCGGAATTGAAGATCCCCCATATGGGCTGGAACGAGCTGAACATACGGGCCACCGACCATCCGGTTTTGGACGGGCTGGCGCCCGGTGGCCGCGCGCCGCACGCCTATTTTGTCCATAGCTATCACCTCGCCGCCGCCGATGACCGCAATGTCCTGGCGACCACCGATTATGGCGGCCCGATTACCGCTATGGTCGGCCGCGACAATATGGTCGGTACCCAGTTTCATCCTGAGAAAAGCCAGGCGATGGGCTTGCGCCTGATTGCTAATTTTCTCAGTTGGTCTCCCTAGTGCAAAGCGGGGCTTGAAAATCATGGCTGATACGCGCGTCGACAGATTGTCGGAATTTCGTGGCAACGACCTCGCCGATTTGTGCGACGCGGCCGAAGAGGCGATCACCAGAGGCGGGGGTTTCGGCTGGTTGAAGCCGCCGCGCCGCGACGTTATGGAGGCCTACTGGCGCGGCACATTATTGGTGCCCGGGCGCACGGTGTTCGTCGGCCGGCTCGACGGGGTTATCGCCGGTTCGGCACAGCTCAACCGGCCGCGCTCGAACGCCGAGGCGCAATCGTTTATGGTCACTGTGAGCACCTTCTTCCTGGCGCCATGGGCGCGCGGCCACAGTTTGGCGCCAGCGATTCTTGGGGCGTGCGAAGAATTGGCCCGCCGCGAGGCCTATACGGTGCTCAATCTCGATGTTCGCGAGACCCAGACGCGGGCCATTCAAATATTCGAGGAAAGCGGCTACACCCGTTTCGGCACGCACTCGAAATACGCCCGCATCGCCGGAGAGTATGTGTCCGGATTTTATTACACAAAGGATCTTTAGCTAGAGCCATGATCTTGTTTCCCGCCATCGATTTGAAAGACGGCCAATGCGTTCGCCTGTTGCGCGGCGATATGGACCAGGCAACCGTGTTCAGCGACGATCCGGCCGGGCAAGCGGCCGCCTTCATCGATGCCGGCGCGTCGTGGCTCCACATCGTCGATTTGAATGGCGCCTTTGCTGGCGCGCCGGTCAACGGGGCTGCGGTCGAAGGCATACTGGCTGCCGCCAACGGGGGCGAGGCACAAGTTCAGTTGGGCGGTGGCATCCGCGATCTGGCGACGATAGAGATGTGGCTCACAGCTGGAGTCGGGCGGGTCATCCTGGGCACCGCCGCGGTTAAAGATCCCGAGATGGTTCGACAGGCCTGCCGGCAATTCCCCGGACAGATCGCCGTCGGCGTCGATGCCCGCGGCGGCCTCGTAGCCGTCGAGGGCTGGGCGGAAACCGCGACCCTAACGGCGGTCGAGCTCGGTCAGCGCTTCGAGGATGCCGGCGTGGCCGCCATCATCTATACCGATATCGACCGCGACGGTGCCCTGGAAGGGGCTAATGTCGAGGCCACAGCGGAGCTTGCGCGGGCCCTAACGACCCCGGTGATCGCCTCGGGAGGGGTGTCGTCGCTGGCTGATTTAGAGCGCCTCAAGCCCTATGAGGCGGATGGTATCGTTGGCGTTATCAGCGGTCGCGCGATATATGACGGGCGGCTCGATTTGGCCGCCGCCCTGAAATTCTTGGCTAGCTGAGCGCCATGCTTAAAGTTCGCGTCATCCCCTGCCTCGACGTAAAAGACGGCCGCGTCGTCAAAGGCGTCAATTTCGTCGACCTGCGCGATGCCGGCGATCCGGTCGAGCAGGCCAAGGTCTATGACCGCGAGGGCGCCGACGAGCTGTGTTTCCTCGACATCACGGCGTCGAGCGATAACCGCGATATTATCTTCGATGTGGTGGCGCGCACGGCCGAGGCCTGCTTCATGCCGCTGACCGTGGGGGGCGGCGTGCGTACCCTCGACGACATTCGCCGCCTGTTGCTGGCCGGCGCCGACAAAGTGTCGATCAACACCGCCGCCGTCACCACGCCGGAATTCGTTCGTGAGGCGGCCGAGAAATTTGGCAGCCAATGCACGGTCGTCGCCATCGACGCTAAGGCCACCGGCCCCGGCAAGTGGGAGGTATTTACCCATGGCGGCCGCAATCCAACCGGGATTGACGCGGTCGAGTGGGCGCAGCGGATGGAATCCTACGGCGCCGGCGAGATCCTGCTCACTTCGATGGACCGCGACGGCACCAAGGCGGGCTTCGATGTCGAGTTGACCCGGGCGATCGCCGACGCGGTCTCGATCCCGGTGATCGCCTCGGGCGGGGTCGGCACGCTGGATCACATGGTCGACGGCGTGCGCGAGGGCCATGCCTCGGCGGTGCTGGCGGCTTCGATTTTTCATTTCGGCGAGTATTCGATAGCCGAAACCAAGGCGCACATGGCGGCGGCGGGCGTTGCCGTGCGGCCGGTTAGCGAGGAAGTGGAGTAGTCGTTATGGCAGATAATAATTCCGCTGCCGCTCTGGATCGGCTTTTCGCGGTCATCGAGGCACGCAAAAACGCAGCGCCAGATTCGTCCTACACGGCGAAACTACTGGCCGGCGGGACGTCGGCGATCACCGCAAAGATCACCGAAGAAGCGGCCGAAACGGTGGTTGCCGCGCTGGAAGAGGGGCCCGACGCCCTGACCCGCGAGAGTGCTGATTTGCTATACCATTTGTGCGTTCTGTGGGCCGACCAGGGTATTCGCCCGGCCGATGTCTGGGCCGAACTGGCGCGCCGCGAAGGGGTGTCGGGCCTAGTGGAAAAGGCGTCGCGGGGCCAGAAAAGCGGCAAGGAGTGAAGACGATGGCCTACGATCCGGACAACATATTCGCCAAGATCCTGCGCGGCGAAATTCCCTGCGATAAAGTCTACGAGGACAGCCACGCGCTGGCGTTTCGCGACATTAATCCGCAGACGCCGACCCATATTCTGGTCATTCCCAAGGGCGCTTACGTGTCGTCGGATGATTTTACCGCCAATGCCAGCGAGGCCGAGCTGGCGGGGTTTCTGCGCGCTGTCGGCCAGGTGGCCCGCGATGCCGGCCTGACCGATCCGGGCTACCGCATCCTCGCCAATCACGGCGAAGACGCCCATCAGGAAGTGCCCCATTTCCACGTCCATATCTTCGGCGGCAAAGATTTGGGCCGGATGATCAAGCCGGTGGACAAATAGCGCGGGCGCCGTCTTGCCTGGCGGGCCGCCATCGGCGACAATTGTCCGAATTCCTGGTGTAGAATAACAAGGGACAGGGAACGCCAATGACCTATGAAAGCTTCACCCTCAACGAAATGTCGCCGGCTTGCGGCGGCATCATCGAAGGCATCGATCTTTCCAAGGATCTGACCAACCGCCAGTTCGATGAGATCCACGACGCGCTGCTCGACCGTACGGTCATCATATTCCGCGACCAGCACATCACGCCGGATCAACAGGTCGCCTTTTCGCGGCGCTTCGGCGAACCTCAGCCGGCCGCGGTCTCGGGGTTCGAGAAGAGCAAGGATAATCCGGAGATCGATATTCTCGAATACGATGCCGATAATCCGCCCCATGTGACGCGCGATCTGTGGCACACCGATTTCGTCGGCACCGAGAAACCTACGATGGGCACCGTGCTTTACGCCAA
>JBLHHE010000045.1:0-9105 GCA_047616465.1 Alphaproteobacteria bacterium | reverse complement strand
CTTTTTATCAAAAATGTGAAAAAAAAATTGTTCGGCGCGTTTTACGCAGCGTAGTTGCGACTAAAAAAAATATCTGCTCCACCTGTTTCGGGGATGAATTCAAACGAGCGTCGCCGGGGAGAAAACCAGCATCGTGATGCTCTTTCTGTTGAAGCGCTACTTGGTCTCGGCGGCGAAAACGCCGTTCCATTGGGGCGCTGGCGGTTCGATTTCATAATCGGCGATACGCTCTTCGTAGACATCGTAGAGAGAGTCGAGTTCGAGCGTATGATAGAGCGGCATCGATCGAATTTGGACAATACGCTCCCGTGCCGCCCGCCAACCTTGCAACCGGTACGCCGCCAGCATGGCATCGTGGGCGGAGCGAAGACTAATAAACTGAGGATCGCTGCCCAGGGCCTCGTCGCCCAACAGGGCAAAAATACGTTCGGCCTCGGATTTTCCCTTCACACGGGTTAAATCGAGTTCGAGTATCGCCAGGTCGCTCGCCTGGTTTCGCGTCTCTTCGCCGATGATAATCACAACGCGATAGACTTTGCTCAGCCCCTCCAGGCGCGACGTCAGATTGACGTTGTCGCCGACCACCGAATAATCGAAGCGCTGTTCGGAACCCATATTGCCGACGCAGCAGATGCCGGTGCCGATACCGATGCCGATACGGATGGTCCCCAGCTTGAAGGCGTCGCTGGCGCCTTCCGCGCTATTGGCGATCTGCTCGTTAAGTTCGGCCAGGTTCTTGCGCATTTCTAACGCCGCATGACAGGCGTGGCGGGCATGATCGGCATCGTCTAACGGTGCATTCCAGAACGCCATGACGGCGTCGCCCATATATTTATCGACGGTGCCCTCATGATGGTGGATGGCGCTGGTCATGGGGGTGAGGAATGCGTTTACGAACCCGGTCAGGGCTTGGGCGTCCAACTGTTCGGATATGGACGTGAAATTGCGGATATCGGCGAACAGGATAGACATATTGCGTAACTCGCCGCCGAGGCTGATTTCCCGGGGGTTCTTCGCCAGCCGGTCCAGTACCGCCGGCGACATATAACGTCCGAACGCGCCCTTCACTTCGCGGCGGTTGGATTCGCTCTGCAGATAGCTGGTCATGGAGGCTATGATGAACACCGCCGTTGTCGTGAGAATCGGGTAAAGCGGCGTGGTCAAAAGCCCCTGGCTTGTGAACAGGTTCCAGGAGTAGACGCTGCCGAGACCAACCAGGGATATCATCACCATGCCGCCCCAGGCTGCGCCGAGGCGCAGAACCACGATGATCACCAATATTCCTGCAAGCAAGGCGCTGGCGATTTCCGCTCCCTCTGCCCAGTCCGGACGCTCGAGATATTCCTGCGAGATTATTTGCTCGATGATCTGGGCGTGAAATTCAACACCAGCCGTCGACGGATGCAGGGGCGAGGCGCGCAAATCGTTCAAAGCGGAGGCGCTGGCGCCGACGAAAATTATTTCCCGGCGACGTCGCTGAGTTCGAAATCCGCGGTCAGGACTTTCCAGGCTGGAATAATGCGGGCGGCTCCGGTCCGGTATGGTGGAGCCAAAACAACCCGTCGGGGTCGGTCGGTACCACGACGTTACCAATCTTCACGTCGATGATGCCCGACTTTTCGCCGAAGGCACCGCCGGAGTTGGAATCGGTGGATTTGACGATGATCGTGCCGGCGCCTTGGGCAACGCGTAGGGCTTCGGCGGCGAGGCTGGGATATAGCTCGTTATTGTAGCGCAGTATAATCGGCACCTGCCGGATGATTTGGTCGGTGTCGGGAATAATGTTCAGGGTGCCATTGCCCGCCGCCGCCGATTCGAGTTCGGGCAGCGATGTCACCGCCGACGTATAAACCGGCTGTGCGAAGCCTCTTGGATCGTCACCCACATGGGCGAATCCCGATTTGGCTTGCGGTTGGCGCCGGGCGGCACCGCCGGTCAAGACGAACCCGGTGACCACTCGGGCCGATTTGATGGTCTCGGCCAGAGTGCGGTCATGGTCGGGTAGCGCGTCGATAACCGGGCGGATCTGGTCCAGCTCGGGCGATGCCGGCCAGGTCTCTATTACCCGCGACGGCGATGTTCTGTCGGGCTCGGCAAACACAACGTCGAAGGCGATCACCGCAGCGCCGGAGCGCTGCAGCAACTCGATCAATTGGGACACCAGCGAGCGGGGCCACGGCCATTGGCCGAATTGCGCCAGGCTCTCATCGTCGATATCGATGATCTTGACCGGCATGGGCGCGTCGGTGCCGGGGATGACCTCGCTGTAAATGCGTGGCGATTTTTGCTGGTAGAAATCGAAAGTTTTGAGATCGAGGGTCTCAAACACCCCTGGATTTACGCCGCGCGTGATCACCGCGATAAACAAGACCACGAACGGCAGGGCGATTTGTAACCAGCGAACCATCGTTGAGGCAGTTACCTATGTTGACTGCCTTTAATAACATGGAGTGCGGTAAAATCACCAAAAGCTTGGGGGGCGCTAAGGGTCACTGCACAACCGTCATCCCGGACTTGATCCGGGATGACGGATTGTTATCGGGATGACGGATTATTGTTGGTGGCCCGCATGCGTCGATAAGCGAACCTTGAGGACGTTATTTAGTCGGGAAGACTTACGCCGCCGCGCGGCTGGCCTTCTTGCGCTCGTGTTCCTTGAGGAACCGCTTGCGGATGCGGATCGCCTTGGGCGTGACTTCGACCAGCTCGTCGTCGTCGATGAATTCGAGGGCGTATTCCAGGGTCACGGGCACCGGCGTCGTCAGCACGATATTCTCGTCGGTGCCGGCGGCGCGCATGTTGGAAAGCTGCTTGGCCTTCAGCGGATTGACGATGAGATCGTTGTCGCGGCTGTTGATGCCGATCACCATGCCCTCATACACCTGGGCGCCGTGGCCGATCATCATCTGGCCGCGCTCCTGCAGATTGAACAGCGCGAAACCGCGCGCCATGCCGGTATCGATCGAGACCAGGACGCCGCGCCGGCGTTGCGCCAGCTCGCCGGGGATCCGGGGGCCGTAATGATCGAAGGCGTGATACATCAGCCCGCTGCCCGATGTTTGTGTCAGAAATAACGAGCGCACGCCGATCAGGCCGCGCGTCGGCACCAGATAGTCCAGGCGCACACGGCCCTTACCGTCGGGCTGCATGTCCTTGAGCTCGCCCTTGCGGGTGCCGAGCAGCTCCATCACCGCGCCTTGATGCTGTTCTTCCACATCGACGGTCAGGGTTTCCCACGGTTCGTGCAGTACGCCGTCGATCTCTTTCAAGATCACCTCGGGCCGCGAGATGGCAAGCTCATAACCTTCGCGGCGCATATTCTCGATCAGGATCGACAGATGCAGCTCGCCCCGGCCCGACACTTTGAAGCGGTCGGCGGTATCGGTCTCGTCCACCCGCAAGGCGACGTTATGCAGCAGCTCTTCCTGCAGCCGGTCGCGGATATTGCGGCTGGTGACGTATTTGCCGTCCTGGCCGGCGAAGGGCGAATCATTGACCTGGAAGGTCATGGCGATGGTCGGGTGATCCACATTCAGGGCCGGCAGAGCCTCGACGGCGGAGGAATCGCACAACGTATCGGAAATGTTCAGTTTATCGAGGCCGGAAAAGGCGATGATGTCGCCGGCCGCAGCTTCTTCGCGCTCGACCCGCTCTAACCCGTGAAAGCCGAGGATCTGCATCAACTTGCCCTGACGCTTGCTGCCGTCGGCGGCGACAATGGTGATCGGCGCGTTGCGCTTGGCGCGGCCCCGCTCGATACGGCCGATGCCGATGACGCCCACATAGGACGAATAATCCAGCGCCGAGACCTGCATGCGAAACGGTCCGTCCCGGTCGACCTGGGGCGGCGCCACATGATCGACGATGGTCTGGAACAGAATGTCCATGTTCTCGCCGCGCACATCCGACGAGGCCGACGCCCAGCCTTCGATGGCCGAGGCAAACACCGTGGTGAAATCGAGCTGCTCTTCGGTGGCGCCCAGGCGGTCGAATAAATCGAAGGTCTGATCGACGGCCCAGTCCGGCCGCGCGCCGTCCCGGTCGACCTTATTGATCACCACCACCGGCTTCAGCCCGGCCTCGAGCGCCTTGCGGGTAACAAAGGCGGTCTGCGGCATCGGCCCTTCGACGGCGTCGATCAGCAACAGCACCGAATCGACCATCGACAACACGCGCTCCACCTCGCCGCCAAAATCGGCATGGCCGGGCGTATCGACGATGTTGATGTTCCAGCCATTCCATTTCAGCGCCGTATTCTTCGCCAGAATGGTGATGCCGCGCTCGCGCTCGATATCGTTGGAATCCATCACCCGCTCTTGCACCGGCGTGTCGCCGTGCGAGGTCAGCGTGCCCGACTGGCGCAACAGCTTATCGACCAGCGTGGTCTTGCCATGATCCACATGGGCAACGATGGCGATGTTGCGAAGCTTATCGGCGGAATTGGAGGCGGTATCGGACATATTAGGGCCAGACTCAAAAAAATTAGCCGCGCATCGGCGGCCGACGGTTGATAGCTGAAGGCTGAGAGGGCAACCCCTGAGCGCCAAATGGTGGCGATATCAGGTAGGCATCACCTCTTAAGGCCTGCGTCTACACCGATTAGGCCCAGAACGCAAGAATTCGCCGACAGCCACGTATGTAAGTACTAGGTGGCGCGCTTAAAAGGCCCAAACATGGTTAGGAAAGGGTTAATCATGTAAAGGCCATTATACGCAGATGGCTACTGAACCGCGCGCTCCTCGTCTTGCCGTACTGATCGACGCAGATAATGCGTCACCGCGTATCGCACTTGGTCTATTCGAAGAAATTGCAAAGATAGGCGAGGCGAGTGTCCGCCGGATTTACGGCGACTTCTCGGGGACAAGACTAAAAGGCTGGGCCGACGTCTTATCTACCCACGCCATCATGCCCCATCAGAATTTTGCCTATACATCTGGCAAAAATGCGTCTGACATTGCGCTTGTCATTGACGCGATGGACCTCTTGCACAGTGGCCGATTCGACGGCTTCTGCCTCGTATCATCCGATAGTGATTTTACCAGGCTGGCCGCCCGCATCCGTGAACAGGGTGTTGATGTGTTTGGCTTCGGAGAGCAGAAGACACCAGAAAGTTTTCGACAGGCCTGCCGAAGATTCATTTACACCGAGAATCTGCTCTCTGAGAGGTCCGCGACCGAGCAACCAGAAAATACGGGTAAAATTTCGGTCCGCACGGTCGAACCTCCAAGCGCAGCGACACCGCTTATTCGTAAAGCGATTGATCAACTAGACGATGACGTTGGCTGGGTACGCTTGAGTGGCGTTGGCCAACGGCTTGCGATTCTCGCGCCAGATTTTGATCCACGCAGCTACGGATCAAGCAAACTCGGTGATCTCGTCAAAAAGTCGGGTACCTTCGACGTCCGTACTGACAAGGATGGCGCCATTTATATTCGTATAAAGACAACAGCGAAGCGCAAGTCGGCCTCTGACAAAATGGGCGAAACCTCAACGAAATAACGCCCACGCGCTATTGAGGTAAGTGCCGTCCCCTACGGAACTCCACCCGTGTTGCCGCCGTGAAAGGGTGGTGTTCTAGGCCAATAGATGAAGGGGACGTCGTGGCCCTGTGTTGGGCTTGGTGTTAACACAAACCAACCACGCTCGCCGCTTGGCGTCTATTGGCACCATGAATCCGGCCTTATCTCCTATTCGAAGTACAATATAAAATACATACTCTAAATGATTGTACTCTGCGGAGTGATGCCATGCGCCTTTATAGGATTCTCGGGCTTGGTTTGACCGTTCTTCTCACCGCCGCGGGCAAACCGGCTTTGGCCAATTTACGCTGGTGCCGTGGAACGCCAGGCTCGAAACCAGCCCGTCGAGCGGCATCACCACGTGCTGGGCCGCCAATGGCGAAGCCAACATCATCAGGATAGATGACGCGATACCGTATTTTTATCCGGGCAGTCCTCACGGTCTTTACCCGGGCAGTTTTGGTTACGCCACTATCGAGGGCGAAACGTTCTCCGGCAAAGGGGAAATTAGAATCGACCCGCGGTTCAGAGCTGCGCTGATGTCGGGAAAAACCATGCAATTTTCTTACGCGCCCTGGCCATCCGGCGTAAGTATCGAGCGATCCACCAGCCTGCGCGGCATTGAAAGGGCGCGCGCCTGCCTGGGCAACTAGGCATATCTTTGAAAGAAGGTGGCGTCCCCTACGGGACTCGAACCCGTGTTGCCGCCGTGAAAGGGCGGTGTCCTAGGCCACTAGACGAAGGGGACGTCGTGGCGCTTCGATGGGCCGTGACATAGCGGTAGCCCGCGCTGAAATCAAGGGCCTATGGCCCCAGCCTTATAACTCCGCCGCGTCGTCGATGAGGAACTGCACGCCCTCGCGGCCCTGCCAGGTGTCGAGGCGGATCTTGCCGGCCAGATGCAGCGGCATGCCGCTGGTCTGCAGCAGGGCGTCGCCCAGGGGCTCGCCGGCGGCGCGGAAGGCGATGGCCTTCAGCCGGCTCTTGCCGTCATCCGACAGGATGCAGCGCACATGGCCCTTGCCGACCACATCGGCCTTCACCACCCGCACCGCAGGCAGCACGAAGCGCGGCTCGGGGTTGCCGGCGCCGAACGGGGCGATCTGCTGGATCGCGGCGATAAGCTCGGTGGTGGCGCCGCCCAGGCGCACCTGGGCATCCACATTGAGGGTCGGCACCGCCCTGCCCTGGGCCAGCGCCGCGCCGACGCGCTCGTTCAAGAAGGTTTTGAGCTCTGGTATTTTAGACCGCTCGACGGTCAGCCCCGCCGCCATCTTGTGGCCGCCGCCATTGACGATCAGCCCGGCCTGGCGCGCGGCGATCACGGCGCTGCCCAGATCGACACCGTCGACCGAGCGGCCCGAGCCCTTGCCGGTGTCGCCGTCGAGGCCGATCACCAGGGCGGGCCGGGCATATTTCTCTTTGAGGCGGCTGGCGACGATGCCGATGACCCCGGCATGCCAGCCCTCGCCGGCAATGATAATCAGCGGCGCGCTAGACTCTACATCGCCCGCCGCCTCGACCTGGGCCAAGGCTTCTTCCAGCACCTCGGCCTCGATGGCCTGACGCTCGGCGTTGAAGCCGTCGAGCTGGCGCGCCAATTCGGCGGCCTCGGCGGGGTCTTTGGTGCTCAACAGGCGCGCGCCCAACGAGGCCTCGCCGACCCGGCCGCCGGCATTAACCCGGGGCCCGAGGATGAACCCGGCGTGATACTCGCTTGGTTTCTCGGTAATGTGGGCGGCGTCGGCCAGCGCCGCCAGCCCGGTATTGTGGCGCCGCGCCATCACCCGCAGGCCTTGGGCGACGAAGGCGCGGTTCAGGCCGTTCAGTTTGACCACGTCGCACACCGTCCCCAGCGCGACCAGATCGAGCAGGTTCAACAGGTTCGGTTCGCTGTGGCCGCCCTTGGCGTACCAGCCGGCATCGCGCAGGCCCCGGTTCAGCGCCACGGCCAGGAGGAACGACACGCCGACGGCGGCCAACATGCCCAGCTCGCTGGTATCGTCGAGGCGGTTGGGGTTGATCACGGCGGCGGCCGCGGGCAGTTGCGGTTCGGCCACATGATGATCGACCACGATGACGTCCAGTCCGGCTTGCGCCGCGTCGGCCAGGGGCTCGAAAGCGGTGATGCCGCAATCGACGGTAATGACCAATTTGATGCCCTCGTCCCACAGCCGCAGCAGGGCCGGCGCGTTGGGGCCATAGCCCTCGCGGATACGGTCGGGAATATAGATGCGCACCGGCGCGCCGATGGCGGCGAAAAAGCGCGCCAGCAGCGCCGACGAGGTGGCGCCATCGACATCGTAATCGCCGAAGATGGCGATCGTTTCGGCGTCCTTAATCGCCGTGATCAGCCGCGCCACCGCCCGGTCCATATCGCGCAGGCAATTGGGGTCGGGCAGCGCGTCGCGCAGGGTCGGTTCGAGAAAGTGCGGCGCCCCCTCCACATCGACGCCGCGCGCCGCCAGCATGCGCCCGACCACTTCCGGCAGATCGAGGCGTTGGGCCAGCATCAGCCCGGCGCGCTCGTCGCTATCGCGGAACAGCCACCGGCGGCCGGTTACCGAACGGGTAACATCTATCGACGAAGAGGTATTAGCCGCTGGTGCGTCGTTAATCGTCGTGGCCTGGCTTGCGGGAAAAATCATGCCGGGTGGTGATCTCGCGCACGGTGCCGGTCATCGAGCGCATAACGATCGACTGGGTTTCAGCCACGCCGGGCGACCGGTGGACACCCTGCAGCAGGCCGCCGTCGGTGACCCCGGTGGCCGAAAAGATCACGTCGCCCGAGGCCAGATCGTTGATGCCATAGACCCGGTCGAAATCCTCAATACCCATCTTGCTGGCGCGGCCCCGTTCGTCATCGTTGCGAAACAGCAGCTTGGCCTGCATTTGCCCGCCGATGCATTGCAGCGCCGCGGCGGCCAACACGCCCTCCGGCGCGCCGCCGCTGCCGAGATACATATCGACCCGGCTGTGGGGTTGGGAGGTCTCGATAATACCGTAAATGTCGCCATCGGATATTTGCTGAATACGGGCGCCGGCCTCGCGGATCGCGGCGATTAGCTCCTGATGGCGGGGCCGGTCGAGCACGCAGATCAACAGATCGGCTACCCGCACCCCCTTGGCTTCGGCCAGACGGCCTAAATTTTCCGCCGGGGACACTTCGATATCGATCAGATTATCGGGCAGGCCGCCGCCGACGGCGATCTTTTCCATATAGACATCGGGCGCATTCAAAAAGCCGCCCTCGGGGGCCAGCGCCAGGGTGGTCATGGCGTTGGCGTTGGCCTTGGCGGTCAGCGTGGTGCCTTCGAGGGGGTCCAGCGCTATATCGATTTTAGGCCCGCCGGCGCCGACTTTCTCGCCGATGAACAGCATCGGCGCCTCGTCGCGCTCGCCCTCGCCGATGACCACGGTGCCATCGATGTTGAGTTTGTTGAGCGCCGCGCGCATGGCCTCGACGGCGGCGGCGTCAGCCGACATCTCGTCGCCCCGCCCGGTCCATTTCCAAGCCGCCAATGCCGCGGCTTCGGTGACCCGGACGGCTTCGATGGCCATGTTGCGGTCCATGATCGCCGTGTCG
>JBLHHE010000044.1:0-9151 GCA_047616465.1 Alphaproteobacteria bacterium | reverse complement strand
GCCCCGCCGAGGTCGATTGACCGGTCAAGACCAGTTTTCCGAAGCGCTGAGCACCGCCGCCGCCGCCGTCGAAGAAACCATGACGGCGTTGCTGACACCGCCGGACCCGGCGGCGCCCGGGCTCTGGCAGGCGATGCGCTACGCGGCCTTGTCGGGGGGCAAGCGCCTGCGGCCCTTTTTTGTGCTGCAGTCGGCCCAATTGTGCGGTGTGTCCGGCGCGCCGGTGCTGCGTACGGCGGCGGCAGTTGAAATGATCCATGCCTATTCCCTGGCCCATGACGATCTGCCGGCGATGGATGACGATGATTTGCGCCGGGGCCAGCCGACCGTTCATCGCCAATTCGACGAGGCGACGGCAATCCTCGCCGGTGACGCCCTTCAGACCCTGGCCTTCGAGGTGCTCGCCGACCCGGCGACCCATCCTTCCGCCGAGGTGCGCTGTGCGCTTGTCGCGGCGCTCGCCCAGGCTGCCGGCGCCGCCGGGATGGCCGGTGGCCAAATGCTCGATTTGGGCGCTGCCGGCACTGACTGGGATGCGGATTCGGTGCACCAACTCCAGTCGATGAAAACGGCTGCGATGTTCGCGGTCGCCTGCGAGTCGGGGGCGATCCTGGGGCAGGCGTCGCCCGACGAACGGGCGGTGCTGCGGGCGTTTGGCGTCAATTTTGGTCTGGCGTTTCAAATTACCGACGATCTGATGGACGTCACCGGTAATGCAAGCGAAGCGGGTAAGGCGGTGGGTAAGGATGCCGCTCAGGGTAAGGCCACCCTGGTCGAGTTGGAGGGGGTCGACGGGGCCCGCGCAATTGCCACGCGATTTTGCCACAATGCTATGGAATTACTTGATTTGTATGGCGATAAAGCAGACTTATTACGCGAAGTTGTCCGCCGTGTTACGGATCGGCGCGCGTAAGGGTAGCGGCCTCACGCTGTTACAGGGGAAAGAGCGTTGAGCGACCAGATTAAAACACCGCTATTGGATAGTGTGAAATCGCCTGCCGACTTGCGGGATTTCACGCCGGGCCAGCTAAAACAGGTGGCCGACGAGCTGCGCCAAGAGACCATCGACGCGGTGTCGATCACCGGCGGTCATTTGGGCGCCGGACTTGGCGTGATCGAGCTTACGGTGGCGTTGCACCATGTGTTCGATACCCCCAGGGACCGGTTGATCTGGGACGTCAGCCACCAGGCCTATCCCCACAAAATACTGACCGGCCGCCGCGACCGGATCCGCACATTGCGCCAGGGCGGCGGATTGTCGGGGTTCACGCGCCGGGTCGAAAGCGAGTACGACCCCTTCGGGGCGGCCCATAGTTCGACCTCTATTTCGGCCGGGTTGGGCATGGCCGTGGCGCGCGACCTGTCGGGCGGTGCCAACCACATCATCAGCGTAATCGGCGACGGCGCCATGAGCGCCGGCATGGCCTATGAAGCCATGAACAATGCCGGTTCCATGGATAGCCGGCTGGTCGTTGTCTTGAACGATAATGATATGTCGATCGCGCCGGCGGTCGGCGCCATGAGCGCCTATCTATCGCGCCTGATCTCGTCGAAGGGTTACCGCTCGTTGCGCAGGGTCGCCAAAGAGATGGCGCACCATTTCCCCAAAAGCTTCGAGCAGGCGGCGCGCCGGGCCGAGGAATATGCCCGCGGGTTCGTCACCGGCGGCACTCTGTTCGAGGAAATGGGGTTCTATTACATCGGCCCGATCGACGGTCACAATATCGACCATTTATTGCCGGTGCTGCGCAATGTGCGCGACAGCAAGGCGACCGGCCCGGTGTTGGTCCATGTGGTCACGCAAAAGGGCAAAGGGTTCGAATCCGACCGCGGCGCCGGCGAGAAATATCACAGCGTCGCCAAGTTCGACCTGGTCACCGGCACCCAGGCAAAAGCCCAGCCCAAGGCGCCGAGCTATACCGGGGTGTTCGCCGACGCGTTGATCGCCGAAGCCGAAAAGGATGAGCGCATCGTCGCGGTGACCGCCGCCATGCCATCGGGCACCGGGCTCGATAAATTCGGCAAACGGTTTCCCGAGCGCTGTTTCGATGTGGGCATTGCCGAACAACATGCCGTGACCTTCTGCGCCGGCTTGGCGACCGAGGGATACAAGCCGTTCGCGACGATCTATTCGACCTTTCTGCAACGGGCCTACGACCAGATTGTGCACGATGTCGCCATTCAAAAATTGCCGGTGCGCTTTGCCATCGACCGCGCCGGTCTGGTGGGCGCCGATGGCGCGACCCACCATGGCTCGTTCGATATCGCCTATCTCGGTTGCCTGCCGGGCTTCGTTTTGATGGCCGCCGCCGACGAGGCGGAATTGGTGCATATGGTGGCGACCGCCGCCGCCATCGACGACGGGCCCTCGGCGTTGCGCTATCCGCGCGGTGAAGGCGAGGGGTTGGAGCTTCCGGCGGTCGGCGTGGCTCTGGAAGTCGGCAAGGGCCGGGTGCTGCGCGAAGGCACCACGGTGGCGCTGTTATCCTATGGCAGCCGCTTGGGCGAATGCCTGAAAGCCGCCGACGAACTGGCCGCCCATGGCCTGTCGACGACGGTGGCCGATGCCCGTTTCGCCAAGCCGCTGGACGAAGATTTAGTGCACCGCCTGGCGCGCGAGCATGAAGTGCTGATCACGATCGAGGAAGGCTCGATCGGCGGCTTCGCCACCCAGGTGATGACCAGTCTGGCGCGCAGCGGTCTGCTCGATAGTGGCTTAAAAATCCGACCGATGACCATTCCCGATCAATTCATCGACCATGATTCGCCGGCCAATCAGTATATCCAGGCGGGCCTAACGGCGTCGGGCATCGCGGCGACCGCCTTGTGCGCGCTCGGCCGCGAAGACGAGGTCGTGCCGGCGCGGGCCTAACCTGGATACTGCTCTAGGCCTACCTGTGCTATTCCGATCCCATGGCGAAGCATGCTGGACAAAATAGGGCTAGCCCCCGCGCCGATGTGGTGCTGGTTGAGCGCGGACTGGTCGAAAGCCGGACCCGCGCCCAGGCGTTGATCCTTGCCGGTAAGGTGTTTTCCGGTGAGCGCCGCATCGAAAAGGCCGGCGAGACGGTGCGCGAGGACATGGCCTTGGAAGTGCGCGGCCAGGACCATCCCTGGGTCAGCCGGGGCGGTCTTAAGCTCGACCATGCCTTGAGCGAATTCGATATCGATGTAACCGGCGCGGTGTGCCTTGATGTGGGCGCCTCGACCGGCGGCTTTACCGATGTGCTTCTGGCCCGCGGCGCGGCTCGGGTCTACGCCGTCGATGTGGGCCACGGCCAGTTCGCCTGGAAGCTGCGCAACGACGACCGGGTTGTCGTGCTGGAACGCACCAATGCGCGATATTTAACCGCCACCGAGGTGCCCGAGCCGGTCGATGTCATCGTCTGCGATGCCAGCTTTATTGGCCTCGAGACCGTTCTGCCGGCGGCGCTTGCGCTGGCCGGGCCGGGGGCGCGGCTGGCCGCTTTGATCAAGCCTCAGTTCGAGGTCGGCAAGGGCCAGGTCGGCAAGGGCGGGGTGGTGCGCGACCCGGCGCTGCACGAAGCGGTGTGCGCGCGTATCCGCGCCTGGCTCGAGGACTTGCCGGGTTGGTCGGTGCGGGGCGTGACCGAAAGCCCGATCACCGGCCCGGAAGGCAATAAGGAATTTTTGATAGTGGCAACCCATGGCTGAACCTGATTCTACAATCGAAGTCACCGTCGAACATCTCGGTGTGCGGGGCGACGGCGTTGCCCCGACGCCGGACGGTCCGGTTTATGTCCCACTGGCGTTACCGGGCGAGCGTGTCCGCGTGCGGCTGGGCGCGGCGCGGGGCCATGGCCGTGCGGCGCAGCTATTGGAGATTCTCGAACCGGCGAAGAACCGTATCGCGCCGCCCTGCCGGCATTTTGCCGATTGTGGCGGCTGCAGTGTCCAGCATTTGGCCGAGGCCCCCTATCTCGACTGGAAGCGCAATATTGTGGTGGCGGCGATGGAACGCCAAGGCATCGCGGGCAGCATTGTCGGACCGGTGATGGCGACCCCGCCGGGCGGGCGGCGGCGGGCGGAGCTTGCCGCGTTGCGCCTGCGCGGCAAACACGGCGCTGTCATCCTCGGCTTTCATGCCCGCGCCAGCCACCGCATTGTCGATATGAGCGAATGCGTCATCCTGCGCCCGGCCTTGCAAAATGTGATCGCGCCGTTGCGCGACGTGCTGGCGCAAATTCTCGAACCCGGCGTTGGGTGCGATCTTCTGCTGACCGAAACGCCGGTGGGGCTCGATCTGCTGATCACTACCAAGATGCCGCCGCGGCCGAAACAGTCTCTAGCCTTCGCCGCCTTCGCCGAAGATGCCGACCTGGCGCGGGTATCGTGGGCGTCGGAGCGCACCGGAATCGAACCGGTCGCCCAGCGGCGGCAACCGGCCGTCGACTTCAACGGTGTCGCGGTGGCGCTGCCGCCCGGCGCGTTTCTGCAGGCCAGCGCCGCGGCGGAACAGGCGATGGCTAAGCTGGTTATCGAGAATTTAGGAACCTTGCCGCCCCGCGCGCGCGTCGCCGATCTGTTCGCCGGTCTGGGAACCTTTACCCTGCCCATCGCCGCCGAAGGCGCGCGGGTTCACGCCGTCGATAGCGCCGGCGAGGGGCTAAATGGCCTAGTCGCGGCGACCGGAGCGGCGGGCTTTAGCGGGCGGGTGACCGCGGAGGCGCGCGATTTGTCCGAGCGGCCCTTCATGGTGGCCGAATTGAAGGACTATCAGGCAGTGGTGTTCGATCCGCCACGCGCCGGCGCCGCGGCGGTGGTGCGCCAACTCGCCGGTTCGAAAGTCCCCCGCGTGGTCGCTGTATCGTGCAATCCGGCCACCTTCGCCCGCGACGCCGCCACGCTTATAGCCGGCGGCTACCGCCTCACCGGCGTGACCCCGGTCGATCAGTTCGTCTATACCGGCCATGTGGAACTGGTCGCCGGTTTCGTGCGGGATTGAGCAAAAAAACAACGCCCCCCACCCCGGCCCTCCCCCACCAGGGGGGAGGGTGTTATTACGGTGGTCGATGCTCGGTTCAAAGTCCTCCCCCTTGATGGGGGAGGATTTAGGTGGGGGTGACGTTAGGACAACCTCATCCTTCGAATTACGATCTTCGATTGCTTCTCAGAATAAGGATGGAGCGCCCCATCTACTCCGCGGCTTCCTTGGCGTCTGCCGTTGGGTCGGGAAGGCGGTTCATGCCGAAATAATCTTCGTTGGGCAGCATGCCGAGGCCGTGGGTCATGCGGTTGGTGTAGTTGAAATAGGCCACGGTGTCGGTAATGTCGTAGACGTCTTCGGGGCTGAAGCCGACATCGTAGAGCGATTGGCGGTCGCTATCGCCGATGAGCCACGGCGTCGAGGTCATCTTCCAGGTGAAATCGAGCATCGCCCGGTGACGGTCCGACAGGTTCAGTTCGCGATAATTGGTCATCAGAATATCGCCAAACACCGGGTCGCCCGACAGCTCGCGCACCGCCTGGCTGTGGGATGTGATGCAATAGACGCAACGGTTGTGGGACGACACCACCACGGCGATCATCTCGCGCTCCAGGCGCGTCGGGCCGCCATCGTCGCTGAGCATCAACTGATTGTATTTGCTGATAAACGTGCGCAGCGATCCCTGGCGCAGCGCCTTGGCGCGGATGACGTTGGGCACCAGACCCAGCTTCTCCTCGCACACCCGCATATATTTTTGAATGTCCTCGTCCAGCGTGGCGGGATCGGGCACCGGCAGCTTCGAGATTTCCTGCAATTGCGGCAATGTTTCCGGCTTCTTGGCCATGGTTGGGCTCCCTGGTTCGGCGGTTGATTGGTCTTGGTCGAGTATAGCCGGGCCGGGGCCGATAGGGCGAGGGGGAAGGGAGCGCCGGGCTATTCCGCCGTGTCGTCGGTGCGCTGGCCTAGAGGCTGTGCGCCGATGGTGCCGATCTGCGCCCGGTGGCGCAGCAGTTGATCGGCCAGCACCACCGCCATCATGGCCTCGCCGACGGGCACCGCGCGGATGCCGACGCAGGGGTCGTGGCGGCCCTTGGTGGCGATCTCGGTTTCTGTGCCGGCGCTATCGACAGTTTGGCGTGGCGTCAGGATCGAACTGGTCGGCTTGACGGCGAAGCGCACGACCAGATCCTGGCCGGTCGATATGCCGCCCAGCACGCCGCCGGCGCTGTTCGACGTAAAGGCGACACGGTCGCCTTCGATGCGCATTTCGTCGGCGTTTTCTTCGCCGGTCAGCGCCGCCGCTGCCATGCCGTTGCCGATCTCCACGCCCTTGACCGCGTTGATGCTCATCATCGCCGCCGCCAGTTCGGCGTCGATCTTGCCGTAGACCGGTTCGCCGAGGCCGACAGGAACGCCCGAGGCGACCACTTCGATGATCGCGCCGACGCTCGATCCGGCCTTGCGAACTTTGTCGAGATATTTTTCCCAACTTTTCGCCGCCGCCGGGTCGGGACACCAGAAGGGATTGTTCTCGATTTCCGCTGCGTCCCAATTGGCCAGGTCGATGGGCTGATCGCCGATCTGCACCAGCGCGCCGCGAATGGCGACCCCGCCTGGGATAACCGCGTCCAGTACTTTTCGGGCGATGGCGCCGGCGGCGACCCGCGACGCGGTCTCGCGCGCCGAGGCGCGGCCGCCGCCGCGATAGTCGCGGATGCCGTATTTGGCGTCATAGGTGTAGTCGGCGTGGCCGGGCCGGTATTTGGTGGCGATGTCGCCATAGTCGCGCGAGCGCGCATCGACATTGCGGATCATCAGGCTGATCGGGGTGCCGGTGGTCTGGCCCTCGAATACGCCGGACAAGATCTCGACCTGGTCGGGCTCCTGGCGTTGGGTCGTGAAGCGCGATTGGCCGGGCTTGCGCCGGTCGAGCCAATGCTGGATTTCGGCTTCGGCCAAGGGAATGCGCGGCGGCACGCCGTCGACCACACAGCCGATCGCCGGCCCGTGGCTTTCGCCCCAGGTGGTGAAATTGAAAAGTCGGCCGAAGCTGTTGGCGGCCATTGAAGGTCTCCTCGCCCTTACCTAATCGTCGGCTATTTTCAGGCCGGAGAGCAACTCGGCGACATCGTGCGCCGCATCGACGGCGACCATGCCGACTACGTTATAGCCGTTATCGACATGGTGAATTTCGCCGGTGACGCCGGCCCCCAAATCGCTGAGCAGATACAGGCCGGCGCCGCCAACCTGGTCGATGGTGACGTTGCGTTTCATCGGCGAATTCAGCTCGTTCCATTTGAGGATGTAACGGAAATCGCCGATGCCGCTGGCCGCCAAGGTCTTGATCGGGCCGGCGGATATGGCGTTGACGCGGATGCCTCTGCCGCCCAAATCGACGGCGAGATATCGCACGCTGGCTTCGAGTGCGGCCTTGGCGACGCCCATCACATTGTAATGGGGCATCACCCGCTCGGCGCCGAAATAGGTCATCGTCAGCAAGCTGCCGCCGTCGTTCATCAGGGGCGCGGCGCGGCGGCACACATCGGTGAACGAGTAGCAGGAGATATCTAGGGAGCGCAGAAAATTTTGCCGCGAGGTATCGAGATATTGGCCCTTCAGCTCGTCTTTGTCGGCAAAGGCGATGGCGTGAACGACGAAGTCCAAGCCTCCCCAGCGCTCGGCGATCTCGGAAAACAAATGATCCATGCTGTCGCTGTCGGTGACATCGCAGGGCAGCACGATATCGCTGCCAACCTGTTCGGCCAGCGGGCGCACGCGCTTTTCCAGCGCCTCGCCCTGATAGGTGAAGGCCAGCGATCCGCCATGATCGGCGACCGTGCGCGCGATTCCCCAGGCGATCGAGCGGTCGTTGGCGACCCCCATAATAAGGCCGCGTTTACCGGCCATTAACTGTGCACCGTTACCCATAAAAACCTGCCGAAATGCGTCTTTGGCGACGTTGCGGGCATCCTACACCAAAGCCGATTCGCGGCAAGGATAACTGCCGCTAGATCATTATTTTCGTTTAGCTTCAAAGAGATATAGTATTGTCAGACCACCGATAACAGGAAGGGCCGGCTGGACATGATGCGCGCCCCAGACACAAACGCCCGGCGTCGGGACTATGTTTCCGCGGAATTCGGCTTTGCCCGCGCCGCGCTGGCGCGGTTTCGCGAAGAGCGCGGTCTCGTTATCGCCGCGTCCCTGAGCTACACCTCGTTGCTCGCCTTGGTGCCGCTGCTCGCCATAAGCCTGTCGGTTTTGTCGGCCTTCCCCGTATTCGAAGACATTAAAGGCGGGTTGATCGAGCTGGCGCTGGGTTTCGTCGCACCCCATGCCGGGGTCGAAGTACAGACCTATCTCGACCGGTTTGTCTCCAATACCAGCCATTTGACGGCATTCGGCATCGTCTGGCTGGCGGTGACCGCGATCATGTTGTTGTCGACTATCGAGGCAGCTTTCAATTCTATTTGGCGGGTCGATTCCCCACGGCCTTTGATGATGCGATTGGTCGCCTATTGGACCACGTTGACCCTTGGCCCCCTGCTGTTAGGCGCCGGCCTGTCCTTGAGCACGATCCTGTTCGCGGCCGGAAACCTTTCCGGCCTCGGCGTCGGGTCCGGTATCGAGTCCGGCGTCGGATCGGTGATCGCATTCGCGGGGGTGGTCCGCGTCATTCCGTTGATCTTTGCCGCGGGGGGCCTCACCGTTTTCTATCTAGCGCTACCCCATCGCCGTATCGAATGGCGCCATGCGCTGCTCGGCGGGTTGATCGCGGCGCTGTTGTTCGAAGGCCTGAAGGCTCTGTTTGGCCACTATCTCAGCCGGGTTGGCACGTTTCAAAGCGTCTACGGTTCGTTGTCGGCGTTGCCGGTGTTTCTGATCTGGATGTATCTGGGCTGGGCGGTTGTGCTGTTCGGCGCGGCGATTGCGGCGGCGCGGCCGGAATGGCTGGCGGCCCGCGCCTCGGCGGCCCATGGCGGCGCACTAACCCCGGCCCGCTGCCTGCTGCGCGCGCTGCAGGTGATCGACCTATTGCACACCGTGGGGCAGGCCGGCGGCACCGCCGATAACGATGCTCTGTTGGCGGCGGCGTCGGGCGATGGCGAAGCGCTGGCCATGGTCATGGTGCGTCTCCATACGGCCGGCTACATCGCGCGAACCGATGCCGATACGGCGGTGTTGATCCGCGACTTGGATGAT
>JBLHHE010000043.1:0-9227 GCA_047616465.1 Alphaproteobacteria bacterium | reverse complement strand
AATCTCGACCCCGGCGTTCGATAGGCGGTCGAGGCCAGCTTCGAAGGCGGCCTTCACGTCGCCGTCGGCGATCTCCCAGCCCGGCGTATACATGCGCATGAGCCGGGTTGGTTTTTCGGCGGGTGGCAACGTCTCTGGTCCCGTTATGCCGTGGGAACCGGGCACTGGCCCCGCCTCGTTCGACAGAAAGCGCAACACCGCCCAGGCGTCGGCCAGCGCCGCGGCATGGGCGCCGACATGCTCGCCGGACGGTGAGAACGGATGGATGCCGGCTTGGCGGATCGCGCCATAGGTCGGCTTGACCCCGACCTGGCCGCAATAGCTCGCCGGGCGCATCACCGACGACATCAGCTGGGTGCCGATGGCGACGGGCAGCATGCCGGCGCCGACCGCCGCCGCCGAGCCGCTCGACGAAGTGCCGGGGGTGCATTCGGGATCGAAAGGATTGCGCGTCGCCATGATAGCGCCATAAGCGAATTCGGTGCTGGCGGTCTTGCCGACGATCACCGCGCCGCCCCGGCGCAGCGCGGCGGCGACCGGCGCGTCGCGGCCGCCCTCATAACCCTCATAGATCGGACTGCCGCATTGGGTCGGCATATCAGCGGTCTCGATGATGTCTTTCAGACCGATCGGCAGACCATCGACCGGCGATAACGGATTACCGGCCGCGTAGCGCGCACTGGCGGCGTCTGCAGCGGCGCGCGCGCCGTCCAGGTTCAAGGTCACGAACGCCTGCAACTCCCCGTCGCGAGCCTCGATCACGGCGACGCAGCGCTCGAGCAGGTCGCGCGGCGTATCGTCGCCAGACAGAAACGCGGGCACCTGTTCGAGGAAACCGGGAGATAGCGGGACAGCGGGATCGTAAGGCATGACGGCACCGTTCAAGGGTTTTTGGTTGCCGTTACGTTAATCGACAAGTGATGCCGGGCATAGGGCAGCTTGGAGGCGCGGCACCAGACGCGCTAGGCTTGGGGAAATAATAAATCCCACCAGGAGAATCACCATTATGCCCGACACCCATGCCGTCTCATCAGAATTCCCCGTCGACGAGAATGCCCTGCGCGTACCCTACGACCGGCTCAAGGAATTTATGACCCAGGTTTTTCAGGCCGTCGGGCTGCCCGATGACGACGCCGAAGGGCTCGCCCGTTCCATGGCCGACGGCGATTTGCTGGGCAAGGACAGCCATGGCTGCATCCGGGTACCCATGTATGTCGGCCGCATCAAGGGCGGCGCCATCAACAAAACCCCCAATATCCGGGTCGAAAAGCAGACCCCGGCGATGGCTATCGTCAACGGCGACAACGGCATGGGCCATCTGGTGGCGCGCTATTCCATGGAGCTGGCGATGGACATGGCGGCGAAGAACGGCATTGCCTGGATCGGCCTGCAGCATTCCAACCATGCCGGTGCGGCGGCGGTCTATGCCTCGATGGCGCTCGAACGCGACCAGATCGGCATCATCGCCTGCGTCGGCAGCGCCAACCACGCCGCGCCCTATGGCGGCAGCGATATTCTGGTCGGCACCAACCCGATTGCCGTCGCTATTCCGACGCTGGAGGAACCGCCGGTGGTGATCGACATGGCGACCACCAATTCTTCCCTCGGCAAGATCATGGTCAAGGCGATGCACGGCGAGGCCATGCCCGAGGGCTGGGTGATCGACGCCGCCGGCAAGGCGATCACCGATTCAGCGCTGGCCGATGACGGCATCCTCACCCATATCGGCGGCGCCAAGGGTTTTGGCCTGTCCATGGTGATCGGCTTCCTCGCCGGCACTCTGAACGGCGCCGCCTTCGGTTCCGACGTCATCCATATCGGCGAGGACCCGAACAGCGAGACCAATACCGGGCAATTCATTATGGCCATCGACATCGCCCATTTCATCGACCCGACCCTGTTCAAGGCCAATGTCGACCGCATCTCGCGCGAAATGACCGCCTCGGCCAAACTGCCCGGCGTCGATGAGATCCGCATGCCCGGCACCAATAGCTGGCGGGTTCACCAGGACCGCAAGGCCAACGGCATCCCGATCACCGCGCCGCTATTGGAAAAGCTCAACGCCGCCGCCGACGAAGTCGGCGTGCCGCGCTTGGTGTGAGGGAGGGCAACCGCCATGCCAACCACCGACCTGAACCACCTCTCCGCGTCAGCCGTCGCCCGTAAAATCGCCATCGGCGAGACCAGCGCCGTCGCCGTTGTCGAGGCGTGTCTGGCGCGCATCGAGGAACGCGAGGGCGAGCGCCACGCCTGGGCCTTTATCGACCCCGACCTGGCGCTGGAACAGGCGCGCGCCTGCGACAAGGCTACGCCCCGAGGCCTGCTGCACGGGGTGCCGCTTGGCGTCAAAGACATCATCGACACGTCCGACATGCCGACCGAGATGGGCTCGCCGATCTATGCCGGCCGCCGGCCGCCGGCTGATGCGGCCTGCGTCGCCCTGGTGCGGCGCGCCGGGGCGATCATCCTGGGCAAGACGGTGACCACCGAGTTCGCCGGCAGTTTCCCCGGCCCGACGACCAACCCCTATGACAGCACCCGCAGCCCCGGCGGATCTTCGAGCGGTTCGGCGGCGGCGGTGGCCGATCTCATGGCGCCGGCCGCCTTTGGCACCCAGACCGGCAGTTCGATTTTGCGGCCTTCGGCCTATTGCGGCGTGATCGGTTACAAACCGACTTTCGGCACCTTCAACATCGCCGGCATCAAAGCGGCATCGCAAAGCCTCGACACGTTGGGCCTGCACGTGCGCGATCTCGACGATATCCAGTTGCTGACGGCGGTGTTGGTCAACCGCCCCCTAACGCCGCTCAACGCCCCGGCGACCGGCCCGAAAATCGGTGTCTGCCGCACCCCCTTATGGGACGTGGCGCTGCCTGAAACCCAGACGGCGTTGGAAGACGCCGCGTCGCGGCTGGCGCAAGCCGGCGCAAGCGTGCGCGAGGTCACCGTGCCGACCGCCTTCGACACACTCGAGGATGCGCGCATCGCCATAAATTGCTACGAGCGCAGCCGCCATATGACCAATGAATGGCGCGATCACCGCGACGCGCTGAGCGATATGTTCCAGGCGGTCATGCAAACCGGCCTCGACATGCCCTACGACGACTATGTCGCGGCGATGCGCCTGACCGAGGATTGCCGGCAGCAATCCGACGATCTGTTCGACGGTCTCGACGTTCTGCTCGCGCCCTGTGTCGATGGCGAAGCGCCCGAGGGCCTGGAATATTCCGGCAACCCGCGGCTACCGGGATTTTGGACAGCGATCCGGCTCCCCGCCATCAGCCTGCCGACCCATACCGGCCCCAACGGCCTGCCAGTCGGCATCCAACTGGTCGGCCGCTACCGCGACGACGACCGCCTGCTGAGTGTGGCAAAGTGGGTGCTGGAAAAACTCGGCTCGCCGACGCTGGGTTAGTTCGAACGCGTCAGCGCGACGCCACATATTTGCGCCAACTGCCGAGCTCGGAGATGTCGCGCCCGCCGGCCGCCGCGTAGGCTTCGCAAACGAACCCCTTCACGCTGGCGCCATCTTCCAATTCGACGGTGCCGATCGCCAGGGGAGACGGCACCCCGGCGATAAACTCGCCGAAGCGCGCGGTCGGCACGGCCCAGAGCTCCAGGTCGATGGCGTGCCCCCCCTCGCCGCCGGTGTGAACCATGCCGGGGCGCGGCGGCGCGAAATCTTCCAGGGCGTAAAAATGATATTTTGCGGCGGAACGGCAGGTGCGGATCAGGGCCGCGCCGCGCCCGGTGAGCTCGCCGTTCAGGGGCAGGCCGGACATATGGGCGCCGCAGACGGCGAGCACCAGAGTGTCGCCGCCGGCAGTGTCCGCCGTTATTTCCGTATCGGGTATCGGCTGGCGGGCGGCGCCCATGCCGGTATCGGCGGAACGGTGCAAGGCGTCGGCGAAGGGCAGGAGCGCGCTATCGCGGAACGCCGGCGCCGCCAGCGTCACGCCGAACGGCAGGCCATCCGCCTGGAATCCCGCCGGTACCGCGATGCCGCAAAGGTCGAGCAGGTTCATATAGTTGGTATAGATGCCCAAATTCGAGTTGAGTTGGATCGGATCGGCCTCGACCTCGGCGATGGTGTAGATCGTCGGCGCGGTCGGCGTCAGGATCGCGTCGACGGTGGACCAGACCGGCTCGATCTGCCGGCGCAATTCGCGCAAGCGGTAATCGGCCGCGAAAGCGTCGGCGGCGCTGGGTTCGGCCCCGCCACCAATGATAGTGCGGATCACCGGATGGAGCGCGTCGGGTTTGGCGTCGAAGAATTCTCGGATCGCCTGGTAGCGCTCGGCGACCCAGGGCCCTTCGTAGAGTAGCCGGGCGGTCTCGAGAAACGGCTCAAAATCGATCTCAATGATTTCGGCGCCAAGTCCGGCGGCACGCTCAATCGCCGCCGCGAACAGCCGTTCGGCCTCGCTGTTACCGAAGAAGTTTAGCGCGCCACGGGCCGGTACGCCGATCCGCGCGCCCGGCAGCGCGATGGCGCCATGCCCGGACGGCGCGGCTTGCCGGCGCGAGAAAGGGTCGTCGCGATCGAACACGCCAGCCACCCGCAAGACATCGGCGGCGTCGGCGACATCGAGCGCGAAGATCGAAACACAATCGAGCGACCGGCACGCCGGAACCACGCCACGGGCGCTGAGCAAACCGCGTGTCGGCTTCAGCCCGACGATATTGTTGAACGCCGCCGGCACCCGGCCGGACCCCGCCGTGTCGGTGCCCAAGGCGAAACTTACCAGACCCTTGGCGACCGCCACCGCCGAGCCGGCGCTCGATCCGCCGGAGACATAGGCCGGGTCGATTGCATTGCTGCAGATGCCGTATGGCGAGCGGGTTCCCACCAGGCCGGTGGCGAATTGGTCCATGTTGGTCTTGCCGATCAAAATCGCCCCGGCGGCGATCAGCGCATCGACCACCGGCGCGCTTCCCTCGGGCGTAAAGGCGTAATCGGGACACGCCGCCGTGGTCGGGTATCCACCGAAATCGATATTGTCCTTGATGGCGAATGGCAGCCCATAGAGGGGCAGCGCGCCAGGGTCTTTATCGGCGAGCGCGCGGGCGGCGGCGAGAACCGCCGCGTCGGGCAGGCGGGTAATCCAAATCGCCTTGTCGGAGTCCCGCTCGGCGCGGGCCAAAACGTCTTTCACGACGTCTTCCGGGGTTGCTTGCCGGGTCCGGTAGAGCTCCCGCAGATGGGCGAAATCGAGGCTTTGAATGCTGTCTATCACGTGATCAACCCTTCCAATTTCCCAACATAACCAGGCTGGCCGCCGGTACCGGGCTTACCGCAAACCAGATACGGCACTTTGAAACATCGGCATATGCGGTGTACCGTTTTACGGCGCAGTGTGAAAGACCGGCCCGGATGGTGGAAAACCGAAAGGCCGAGGGGATGTTATTTTGGATCATGTAAGTCGTTCCTTCGATGCCGAGCCCTACGCGCTTGCCTTCAATCCAAATTCTACGGCGCTCATTATCATCGACATGCAGCGCGATTTTCTCGAACCCGGCGGGTTTGGCGAATTGTTGGGCAACGATGTCTCGCTGCTCCGTAGCACCATCGAGCCGTGCCAACGGGTCTTGGCGGCGGCGCGCGATGCCGGGCTGGCGGTCATTCACACCCGCGAGGGCCACCGCGCCGATCTGGCCGACGCGCCGCCAAGCAAGCTGGCGCGGGGCGGGCTGGAGATCGGCATCGGCGATACCGGCCCCCTGGGGCGCGTGCTGGTGCGCGGCGAGCCGGGCCATCAAATCATTCCCGAGTTGGCGCCCACCGATGACGAGCCGGTTATCGACAAGCCCGGCAAGGGCGCCTTCTATGAGACCGACCTGGATTTAATTTTGCAGAACCGGGCCATACGCACGCTGATCGTCTGCGGCGTGACCACCGAGGTTTGCGTCCACACAACCGTGCGCCAGGCGAACGACCGCGGCTACGAATGCATCGTCCCTGCCGACTGCGTGGGGTCGTATTTCCCCGAGTTTCAGCGGGTCGGGTTAGAGATGATCAAGGCCCAAGGCGGGATATTCGGCTGGGTCAGCGATTCGCGGCGCGTTATCGACGCGCTGGCCAGCATTTCCACACATTGAGGTAAGCGGATTTAGGGGATTTCTTTTTTTATAAAGGCTAATGGGGAAAATCAGATGGCCACAAAACAAGTTACATGGTGGGAGTCGGGCGATTGGAACGGCTTCTTTGGTCTCGGCACCAATGTGCTGGTGAACCTGCTGGTCCTGACCGGCCTGCTGAAATTTGTGATCGGTATTCCCGATGAGGTGTTGTTCGGCATCATCTTACCGGCTGTCGGACTCATGCTGTTTTTGGGCAATGTTTATTACGCCCTGATGGCGATGCGGTTAAGCAAGAAAGAAGGCCGAAATGACGTAACGGCGCTGCCGTCGGGACCCAGCGTGCCGCACATGTTCTTCGTGGTTTTCGCGATCATGCTGCCGATCAAGGCCAGTACCGGCGAATGGCAAACCGCCTGGGCGGCGGGAATGATTTGGGTTTTCGTGGAAGGCATTGTGCTGTTCTTGAGCGCCTTCATCGCCCCGACAATCCGCAAGCTGACGCCGCGGGCGGCCCTGCTCGGCACGCTTGCCGGTATTTCGATCACCTTTATTTCCATGCGCCCGGCCTTTGAAATCGCCGAAACGCCGATAATTGGCTTCGTCTCGTTGGCCATCATCCTGGCAGCCTGGTACGGCGGCGTCCGCTTTCCGGGCAACGCGCCGGGCGGCCTGGTCGCCATCGCGGTCGGGACGATCCTGGCCTGGCTTGCCTATGCGTTCGGCTGGGGTTTTGGCGGTGTGAACCCGGGCGCGGTCTCCGAATCGATTTCCGGCATCGGCTTCAACTTCGCCTGGTTCCAATTGGATACCTTATGGGAAGGGCGCGGATTACTCTCCATTGTGATTGTGACCGCAATACCCTTTGGCATTTATGACTTCATCGAAGCCATGGACAATGTGGAAAGCGCGTCGGCGGCGGGCGACGAATACTCCGTCCGCGAGGCGGTCGGCGCCGAGGGCATCATCAGCCTGATCGGTACTCTGTTGGGCAGCCCGTTCGCCAACGCTGTCTATATCGGCCATCCCGGTTGGAAGAGCATCGGTGGCAGGGTCGGCTATTCCCTAGCGACCGGTGTTATGGTGCTGGTCTTGACCTGGCTTGCCGTTGTGCCGTTGCTGCTGACCGTTATCCCGGTCGTGGCGATCATTCCGATCCTGCTCTACATCGGCGCCCTAATCGGCGCTCAGGCCTTCCAGGCCACGCCGCGCAGCCATGCTCCGGCGATCATCTTTGCCCTGGTGCCGAACTTGGCGGCCTGGGCCAAAGTACAGATCGACGGCGCGTTGGGAGCAGCGGGCACCAATGCGGCCGCGGTCGGTCTCGATAATATGGCGCAAAACGGCGTGCTCTATAAAGGATTGGAAGTCCTTGCCAGCGGCGCCGTTGTCACCGGACTGTTGTGGGGCGCCATGGTGGTGTTCCTCATCGACCGCAAACCGAATTCGGCTGGCGTGGTGGCGTTGATCGCCACCGTCCTCACCTTCTTCGGCTTCATCCATGGATCCGCGGTCGGGATTATGGTCTCGCCATCGGTGGCGCTCAGCTACCTGCTCGTGGCGGTGCTGTTCTTCGGGTTCAACAAACTGGAGATTTCCGCGGCGGAAACCGATGTGGAGCCCGCCGAATAAAAATCGCCGTACTAATACGCTGGTCCGGGCCGGGAATGTGGTTATTCTCGGCCCGGATTAATTGAAGATAAGGCTAAAGGGAACTTCCGATGCGTTTTGCTGCATCCGAAATGCCGCCGCTATCGGCAACGACCATCAACGGCCGGGTGCACAGCGTGTTCCGCCGTGTCGTCAATCTGCGGCTCGACGACGGCGAGTTGCTGACCCTTTACGCTAATCAGGACAATAGCGAACCGCCGGGCGCGATCACCATTCCCGTGCCGGCCGATTTCGACTTTTCCAAGCACGTCGCACTCAGCGCTGCTATCTCTTGCCGCGCCGGCGTTCTGCGCATCGCCGGCAGCGGCGTTTCTATCGACCTGCGCCGGGCGCGGCGACGCAACCCGGAAACGGTTGGGCCTTGCCGAGACGGCGCCGACACAGGCTTTAGCGCAACGTGGCACTCAGCGTGGCAAACCTTGCTTGCCACCGATGGCGCCGGTCTGGTTGCCGCCCTTCACGGCAGGCGGCCGGCCGGATCGCTCGATACCGCGTTGGCTGGCCGGGCCCGGCAGAGCGTTCCCCAACTGCTCGCGGCGGCGCGGGCACAAGATGTCGATACCGCGATGAGCGCGGCGGCACAGCTCATTGGCGCCGGTCCCGGCCTCACCCCGTCGGGCGACGATTTTCTCGCCGGGTTTCTCGTCGGCGCGCGTCACACCGCGCAAAAAAAGGCGGAGATTACCTTTCTCGACGCTCTCGGGCGCCAGCTTCCGACCCAGTACGGCAATAGCGGCGATATCGCCTGCATTTATCTCGCCCACGCCGCCGCCGGCCGCGCCGCGCAGCCGCTGATCAAACTCACCAGGTTGATTACAAACGGCGCCACCGCGCGCGACACCCAAGCGTCGACGGTCGCAGCGATGCAGATGGGGCACAGTTCCGGCTCGGACGCGACATTCGGGATTCTATGCGGTCTGACCGCATGGCGCCGGGAGTCCACAGCCCAGATTACGGTAACGCCGGCCGAGGATACGCGGTGATGACGACCGGCACCCGCATTATCGCCGACCTCTACCGGGACTCGGTCTCGCTGATGAAAATATCGTCGAGCATCTCGTCGCTGCCCGGTGTCGTTCAGGCCTCATGCATCATGGCGACGCCAGCCAATCTCGAGCTGCTGCGCGAAGCCGGCTTGCTGACGGTCGAGATCGCCGCCGGGCCCAACGAAGTGCTGGTGGCCATCGAAGCTGAGGATACGACATCGCTTGAAGCCGCGCTTGATGCCACCGAGGCGGCGCTGCACAAGGAACCAGAGTCCCTGGCGCGGGCGCGCGAGATGGCGATCGAGCCGCCGCGCAGCCAGGAAATGGCCCTCGACACACTGGTCGGCGCCAACCTGGCGCTGATCGCAACGCCAGGCCCGTTCGCCGCCGCCGAGGCGTCAAAGGCGTTGCGCCTGGGCCTCAACGCCATGGTGTTCAGCGACAATGTGGCGATCGAAGACGAGATCGAGCTGAAGGAATTCGCTGCGTGCG
>JBLHHE010000042.1:0-9229 GCA_047616465.1 Alphaproteobacteria bacterium | reverse complement strand
CAGTTGACGGGTTCGCGCCCCGGCAGGCAGGTTGCGGCTTATGGTTGGAAAAATTCGTAAACTCGCCCGTTCCCTGGGCTTCGATATCGCGCGCTTTCCCGGGGCCGCCGCCCAATGGCCGCGCCTGACCGAGATGCTGGCGCGCCACAATGTCACCCTGGTCCTCGATGTCGGCGCCAATATAGGGCAATACGCCGCCGCGCTGCGCAACAACGGCTACACCGGAAACATCGTGTCGTTCGAGCCCCTATCCAGCGCCCACGCCTCCTTGACCGCCAACGCCGACCTGGATCCGGCATGGCAGGTGGCACCGCGTTGCGCCGTCGGGGCGGCACAAGGCGAGACCGAGATAAATATCTCGCCGGAATCCGACATGAGTTCGCTCCTGCCCCTCACCGCCGACGCCGTCGAGAAGTTCGTCAGCGTTCGCCCAACGGGCCGTGAGACCGTGCCGGTGACGACCCTGGCGCTGGAAATTCCGCGCTATGCCGGCCCGCGCGACGCTATTTTCGTCAAGTCCGACACCCAAGGCTATGAGGCGGAAGTGCTGGCCGGTTTGGCCGGCGCGGCGGACCGGGTGATCGGTCTGCAGTTGGAACTCTCGCTGGTGCCGATCTACCAGGGACAGCCGGATTATCTGAGCGTCCTAAATCAGGTCAGGGGGCTCGGCTTCGTGCCCCACCTGATTATTCCCGGCTATTTCAGCCGCCAGCACGGCCAGATGATCGAATTCGACGTCGTATGCTTCCGCGCGTAAGCTCCGCCGTTCATGTACCCCAGGAAATCTTAAATGACCGGAAGCCCAGCCGCGCCGCACATAACGGCCGATCAGAAACATCGATCCTATGTGATCATCGGTTGCGCGCTGGCTGTGGTCGCCATCGCCGTCGGCATTCAGCAGACCTTTGGCCTGTTCATGCTGCCGATCAGCAAAGAGTTGGGCTGGGGCCGCGAAGTGCTGTCGCTGTCACTGGCGACCCAGGCGCTGATGATCGGTGTGGCCACGCCCTTGATCGGGGCGATCGCCGACAAATGGGGGGCGCCCCGCGTCATGGCCACGGGCGGCCTGCTCTACGCCATTGGTGTCGTTTCGATGTCTCAGTCGGGCACCCCGGCCACGATGTTTCTGAGCACTGGTTTCCTGGTCGGTATCGGCGCCGCTTCGTGCGGCATGCCTCTCATATTGTCGGTGGTCGGACGCAATGTCAGCGCCGAAAAACGCAGCATGTGGTTGGGCACCGTGACCGCTTGCGGCACGCTGGGCCAATTCCTCGTGGTGCCTTTCAGCCAGCAGATGATCGGCCGATTTGGCTGGTCTGGCGCCCTTATCGCGCTGGCTTTCGTCGCCGCCCTGATCATCCCCCTGGCCTTGACCATTCTGCGGACGGGAACCGGACGCGCCGAGGCCCCGTCATCGCAAAAATTAGGCGAAGCGCTGCTCGAGGCCCGCAGCCATCCGGGCTATATCATGCTGGTCGTTGGGTTTTTCGTGTGCGGTTTCCAAACACGCTTTATCGCCGCCCACCTTCCAGCCTATCTGGGCGATCTCAACCTGACGGCGGGATTGGCGGCAACCGCCCTGGTCGTCATCGCCGTCTTCAACGGCTTCGGGTCCTGGGGGTTTGGCTATCTCGGCGGCCGTTACCGTAAGAAACACTTGCTGTGCTGGCTCTATGGGCTGCGTTCGGTGACGATCTATTTGTTCATTACGACCCCCGCCACTCCCACCACCGTGTTGATCTTTTCCGGCACCGTCGGGCTTTTGTGGCTGGGCACGGTGCCGTTGACGAGCGGCATCGTGGCGCAAATATTCGGCACCCGCTACATGGCGACGCTCTTCGGTATTGTATTTCTCAGCCACCAGATCGGCAGTTTCCTCGGTGTCTGGCTGGGCGGACGCGTGTTCGATGCGACCGGGTCGTACCAGAGCATATGGTGGATCGCCATCGGCCTCGGCTTCGCCGCCGTGGCGGTACACGCGGCGATCAACGATACGCCGGTGGCGCGGGTCCAGGCCGCACAATAGGGCCTAACGGTTAAGAAAAGGACGCATTCAGACAGCTAACAAGACCCGTCATCCCGGATCAAGTCCGGGATGACGCTCAGGGGCAAAACCGCTACCCCCAACTTCGCACATTAGTACCGCTTCAACCGGACCTAACGCGGCTCGATCCGCTCGGCGATAGGATGCGTACGGCGGTGGCGCGCGACCATGCCGACCGGCGTCTTGAGTAGCTCGTAGAATAGCCAGCCGGCGACGATGCCGGTTAGGGCATAGACCAAGCCGGCGAAATTCAGCGGCACGGCGGGTTCGAAGACGCGTAGCGTCGCCGTAGCGATATCGGAATCGAACTCGCGCAGGAAGACGAAGGGTCGCACAGATGCGCTGGCGCCGCGAATGGCCTGTTCGCCGGCCTCAAGAGCGCTTACCCGATGTTCCATGGATACGGTCAAGACCTGGAGCGTTGGCGCGTCCAGCGTGCGCACGTTCTCGCCGGCGGTGATCTCCAGCACGCTCAACCGCGCTTCGTCCACATGGCCGCCGAGGCGCTGCAGATATTGCTGCATGAATGACGGCAACTGGGCGAAACACATGCCTGTCACCGCGGCCAGGATAGTGCCCAGCAAGGCATCGCATTTACGCAAGGTCCATCGCATGGGGGTCACTGCCAGGTTGGATCAACGAAACGGCGGCCTCGAACGACGCGCCGCCGCAATCTAGGTACACGACAAGGCGAAACTGTGGCGGATTGCGCCACCGTTGCAGCAAAAGCGACGATGCCCTAACGCCGACCCCGGAAATTGAACGGGTTTACAGGCCCTAGCGAGGATCGATACCATCATTGCGCCGCGCTAATCGTTTGCGCACGGCTTTGCTGAAAATGTGCAGTTTTGAACTTCGGGGAAAAACCATGGACGGTATAGTCGAATCGGACGGGGGCAAAGCGCTCCGCGCCCTCGAACGGCGCACGCTGCCGGTACTCGACGTGGGACCGGCGCTCACCGGAGACAAGGCCGCTGTCCGCGCGCTCGCCGAACAGTGGCGCGAGGTGTGGCAAACCATCGGTTTCATGTGCATCGTCAATCACGGGGTGCCGGCTGAACTGATCGCCGACATGGAAGCGGCGGCCAAGCGCTTCCACGGTTTACCCCACGACGTGAAGATGCGGATTCCGATTAACGCCCATATGAAAGGCTACACGCCGGCGCACGCATCGGTTTCGACGAAGTCAAAATTTCACGAAAACCGCAAGCTCGACACCGTCGAATGCCTCGTTGTCGCCTCCGACTATGGCGACGACAACCCCCATGTGCAGGCGGGCGAGGCGTTCTACGGCAATATGCCCTGGCTGTCCGAACAGATTATTCCGGGTTTCCGCGCCACCACCGAGACCTACATGGAGACGGTCACCGCACTGGGTAAAAAGCTGCTGCCGGTGTGGGCGCTGTCGCTCGATCTCGACGAGGATTATTTCGGCCCCCTGTTCGAAGACAATTACACCTATTTCCGGGTGGCGAAGTATCCGCCGAAACCCGATCTCGAACCCGGTGAAATGGGCGTCAACGCCCATGCCGACACCGGCTTCATGACGTTCCTGCCGCCGGCCAACGAGGAAGGCCTCCAGGTGCTCGACACTGACGGCACCTGGTTCTGGCCCGAACTGCCCGCCGACGCGATGATCGTCAATGCGGGTCAGTTTCTCGAACGCTGGGCCAACGATCGCTTCCGCGCCACGCCCCACCGTGTGGTGCCGCCCGTCAAGGCCGACCGCTACTCGTTAGCCTGTTTCGTGAACCCCAGTTTCGAGGCCGTCAGCGATTGCTTGCCGACCTGCACGGGGCCCGGCAATCCACCGAAATACCCGAGCCAGACCTACCTTGAGTTTTTCTCCTGGTACATGACCAATGCCTTCACCCATTACGGCAAGTTCGAGGTCGTGGATGGTAAGGCGGTCGAAGGTTAGCCGCTGTTTTTCCCCGCCTCCGTCGCCCGCGGATGGGCGCGGGCGTAGACGTCGAGCAGGCGTTCCGCGTCGACATCGGTATAGCGCTGGGTGGTCGACAGCGAGGCGTGGCCGAGCAGTTCCTGAATACTCCTCAGATCGCCCCCGGCACCCAACAAATGGGTGGCGAAGGAGTGGCGCAGCGCGTGGGGGGTGGCTTCTTTCGGCAGGCCGAGCTGGCCGCGCAGGGTCTGCATCCGCCCCTGAACCATGCGCGGATTAAGGCGCGCGCCGCGCACGCCGATGAACAGCGGCCCGTCGGGTTTCAACGTGTAGGGACAGGCGGCGACATAGACTTCGATGGCGTCGACGACGATGGGCAGCAGCGGCACCATGCGCTGCTTGCCGCCCTTGCCATCGACAATCAGGCTACCGCCTGTCGGCATATCGCGGCGGTTGAGGTTCAGCGCCTCGGAGATACGCAAGCCGCAGCCGTATAACAGGGTCAGCACGGCTACATCGCGCGCCGCCACCCAGGGCTGTGAGGTTTCGCGCTCGGGCTCGGCCGCGCTATCGAGCAGGTCGCTCATTTCAGTCACCGCCAATGCCTTGGGTACGGCCCGGGTTCGCCGCGGGCTGCGCACGGCGCCAATGGCCGCGTTGTGGGCCAGCGCCTCGCGGTCGAGGAAGCGGAAAAATCCGCGCACCACCGACAAGGCCCGCCCGGTCGAGCTACGGGCCAGGCCCGCCTGGGTGCGATGGGCCAGCCAGGCGCGAAAATCACCCGACTTTAGCGCCGCCAGGTCTTTCAGGCCCGGGGGTCCGCCCTGGTGGAACGAAAGGAAATCGATGAAGGCGGCGAGATCGTGCGCATAGGCGGCCAGCGTGTGCGGCGATGCGCGGCGTTCGGCGGAGAGCTGATCGTACCACTGGCCAACGGCGCGCCGCAGCGCGGCGTCGGTAACCGCCCCCAAAGTGTCGTCGGTTTTTAGCGCGGCAGATCCAGCCATGTGCAGATGCTATGCTCCATGACATGGGCGAGAAACGCCAGCAGCTCGGTTCCCTGACCGGGATGGAAGCGCCGCGCCTCGCGGCTGCCCAGCGCCAACAGCGCCGCCGGCCCCTCTTCCCGCACCACCAGACGCAGCAACGCATCGGAGCGCACCAGCCCGGCGGCCTCGCCAAAGAGGCGCCGGTCGCCCTTCACATTATCGCGCAGGGTAACGTCACGCTCAGCGCCCACCACCTTGGCGATTGTGCCATCGGGCAGGATACGAATGCCGTGCGATGTCGCCGGCGCCACGCTGCCGGTTTCCAGGCACAAGGCCACCGCGTCGATGTCGAGCAGGCCGACCAGATCGGTCGTCATCAATTCGAGCAAATGGTCCAGCGAGCGGGCCGATAACAGCCGTAATACAGTGGCATGAATGCGGGCTTGGCTGTGCTGATTGCTGCGCCCGGCATCGATCAGGTCGCCATGCTGCTTAGCGCTGCGCACTAATTCGGTGCGTAAGCGCCCGACCATGGCGTGCTGCAGATCGACCACCTCGCCGCCCTCGGGATCGGCGTCGGGAAATTTTCGAATCGGCGCATCCATGATGGCGAACAAGTTGGGGTTACTGAGCAGAAAATCGGGATGGGCGCGCAGATACGCGGCCACTTGCTTCGCGGTCGGATTGGTGGGTTCGGCTGCGCCCGTCTTGGTTGCTTTTTGGCTCAACTGACGCGCCCTTATCTTGGATTATTCCGCCGCCTTGGCGCGGCTCTTGGCTTGCTCGAGGATCGACTGGCCGGTCTTTTCCCAATCGCCGAGGAAGGCTGCCAACCCTTTGTCCGTCAAAGGATGGGCGAACAACTGGCGCAGCACGTTCGGCGGCAAGGTGACGACATCGGCGCCCATTTTCGCCGCTTCGATGACGTGGTTGGGATGGCGCACCGACGCCACGAGAATTTCGGTTTCGATCGCCGGATACTGGCCGTAGATGTCGACGATTTCGTCGATCAGGTCCATGCCGTTGCCGCCGATATCGTCGATCCGGCCGACAAACGGCGAGATGAAGCTGGCGCCAACCTTGGCTGCGAGCAGCGCTTGAGCTGCCGAGAAACACAAGGTGACATTGACCATGGTGCCTTGCCCGCGCAGCACTTTGCAGGCTTTCAGCCCGGCTGGGGTGAGCGGCACTTTGATCGTCACGTTCGGCGCAATGGCGCTGAGCACCTCGGCCTCGGCGAGCATCATATCGACCTCGGTGGCGGTCACTTCGGCGCTGACAGGCCCGGGAACGAGGGCGCATATTTCGGCGATAACGTCGAGAATATTGCCGCCCGATTTGGCGATCAACGACGGGTTCGTCGTTACCCCGTCGAGCAATCCTGTGTCGGCAAGCTCTCGGATTTCGTCGAGGTCTGCGGTATCGATGAAAAACTTCATCCTGTCGTCCTATCGCGCCTGAGGTCCAAAAAACCGTCCCAAATAGTCACCAGCAACGACGCAATGTACACACCCCAAACGCCACCGTTGGTCATTACCGAGTCGGCGAATAGAGTGTAGCCGATGGACACCACAGACGCCACTACCGCCGCCACGACCGGCCCCCGGGCAGACAGTCGAAAACGGGTCAGCGTATTGCTGCCGTTGCCGCTTGCCGGCGCTTACGATTACGGCGCCGATCGGGATTTGGAGTTGCAGGATGGCGATTTCGTCGCCGTCCCGCTGGGGTCGCGCGAAAGAATCGGGGTGGTCTGGGGCGACGCGCGCGGCGGTGTCGACGACGCCAAGATCAAGCAGGTTGCCGCCAGACTGGACGCGCCACCGCTGCCGGAAACCTTGCGAAAGTTCGTCGACTGGGTCGCCGCCTATTCCCTGTCGCCGCCGGGCGCGGTACTGCGCATGACGATGAATGTGCCCAGTGCGCTTGAACCGCCCAAGCCCGTGCGCTCGTACGCCGCCGCAATCGCGCCGCTCGACCCCCCGCCCGATCTGCGGATCACGCCGGCCCGCAAACGGGTGCTGGACATCCTCGCCGGCGGCCCGCCCCGAACCCTGCCCGACCTGACCCGCGAGGCGGGCGTCGGCGCCAGCGTCATCAAGGGGCTGGCCGCGGCGGGCGCGATCATTACCCAGGACTTGCCGCCCGGCCCCTCCTTCACGCCGCCCGATCCGGACCACCCCGCCGTGCTGCTCTCGGCCGAACAGCGCGACGCCGCACAGTCCCTGAGCCGTCAGGTCGACGCGCAAAGTTTTGTCGTCACGTTACTCGATGGGGTCACCGGCTCGGGCAAGACCGAGGTGTATTTCGAAGCCATCGCGTCAGCCCTGAGGCTGGGCCGCCAGGCGCTGGTGCTGCTGCCGGAAATCGCCCTGACCCCCCAATGGTTCGACCGGTTCCGGCGGCGCTTCGGCACTGAACCCGTGGTCTGGCATTCCGATCTGGGCGAGGCGCGGCGGCGGCTGGCCTGGCGCGCGGTCGCCACCGGTGAGGCGCGTGTTGTGGTGGGCGCCCGTTCGGCCCTGTTTCTGCCGTTCGACGAGCTGGGCGTTGTGATCGTCGATGAAGAGCATGAGAGCGCCTATAAACAGGCCGAAGGGGTGTCCTATCACGCCCGCGATATGGCGATCGTGCGGGCCCAACTAGTCGGATGCCCGATCGTTCTGGCCTCGGCCACGCCGTCGCTGGAGACCCGCGTCAACGTGGCCCGCGGCCGCTATGGCCGGCTCGAGCTGCCCGAGCGATTTGGTCTTGCCAAGCCCCCGGCGGTCGAGGCGCTCGACATGCGCGAAAGCGGGCTCAAAGCCGACCAGTTCCTGGCGCCGGCGTTGCGCGAAGCGTTGCTCAAAACCCTTGCCGCCGGCGAACAATCCCTGCTGTTCCTGAACCGGCGCGGCTACGCCCCTCTCACACTATGCCGGACCTGCGGCCACCGGTTCGAGTGTCCAAGCTGCAGCGCCTGGCTGGTCGAACATCGGTTCCGCCGGCAACTGCAATGCCACCATTGCGGCTACAACGCCCCGGTTCCCAAGGCCTGCCCCCATTGCGAATCGACCGAATCGCTGGCGGTCTGCGGGCCCGGGGTAGAGCGCATCGCCGAAGAAGTGCGTGCCGTCCTGCCCGACGCGCGTCTCGGCGTGATGACCAGCGACACCATGCGCGGTCCGGAAGCCGCGTTGGAGTTGGTGCGCACCATCGAAGCCCGCGAGATCGACATTCTGATCGGCACTCAGATGGTGGCGAAAGGACATCATTTCCCCCACCTCACCCTGGTCGGTATCGTCGATGCCGATCTGGGCTTGAGCGGCGGCGATCTGCGCGCCAGCGAACGCACCTACCAGGTGCTGCACCAAGTCGCCGGCCGCGCCGGCCGGGCGGAACGGCCGGGACGGGTGATCGTGCAGACCCACCAGCCCGAACACCCGGTGATGCAGGCGATGATCAGCGGCGACCGCGAAGCGTTCATGCAACTCGAGGAAGATAATAGAGCGGCCGGGGGTTGGCCGCCGTTTGGCCGGCTCGCCGCCCTCATCGTCTCGAGCCGCGATGGCCCTGCCGCCGACGGGGTCGCCGCGGCGCTGGCCCGCTACGCGCCCTCGGGCCCCGACATTCAAGTGCTCGGCCCGGCGCCCGCGCCGCTCGCCATGCTGCGCGGCCAACATAGACGCCGGTTATTGCTGAAAACCGCACGCGACCAGCCCGTACAGCCCCTGCTGCGCGAATGGCTGAGCCAGGTGAAAGTGCCGGCGCGGGTACGGGTGCGCGTCGATATCGATCCCTATAGTTTCCTTTAGAAACTATTGTTGAGCCCCTACCAACACGAGAGTTGGGTGATTACATACCCAGATATACTCAAGTCCGCTTTCAGGGTTCAATCAGCCATACTTTGACGACCTTGCTGACGACCGGAAATAGCCAAAAGCGGACATTGACTGCTGGCAGGAATGCACCCAAACGAGGCGTCCCTATTTGGAAAACTACCCCTCCGGCAGTCCAGCCTTGCGCAGGCCGTCGAGCCGCCGCTCGATTTCTTCGGGTCGCCCCGATGGCAGGGCAGCGCGAAGTATGCTGAGGTTTATTTGCGGCATGTTGCGCCGCAATTGATCTCCGGCCGCGCGCGCCTCTTCAAGCCTGTCGAGTTCGGCCAAGCTAAATGTGAGATACATCCATGCGGCCGGGAATTCGGGCGTGACCTCGATCATCTTTTTGGCCCATTCCACCGCCTGCTCGTAATGTCCAGCCCCGTATTCGGCACAGGTGCGGGCAAAGTTTCCAATCGAAAAGCTGTCGCGCGGG
>JBLHHE010000041.1:0-9237 GCA_047616465.1 Alphaproteobacteria bacterium | reverse complement strand
GTCGACCATCTCCAACGGCGAGACCTTACCCGCCCGCAACAGTGCCACCGCCTCGCGGGCGCTGAGCGCTATGAGTTCTGCATTACTCGCCATCTAATACCCCTGAACCAATATTTGCGGCAACTTAAGCCGCGGCGATAAGAGCGTGCAAGCCGCGGCGCGCAAACTTACAGTGCCAAGGAGATGACAAACGACTGGCTAATCGACGGGCCGGATAACACCCCAGCGACCATAGTGCTAGCCCACGGCGCCGGCGCGATGATGGACACGCCGTTCATGGGCGCCATGGCGTCGGGCCTGGCGGCGGCCGGCCTGAGGGTGGTGCGGTTCGAATTTCCCTACATGGCCAAGCGCCGCCACGACGGCAAGCGGCGGCCGCCTGACCGCAAGCCGGTCTTGCTGGAAAGTTGGCGTCAGATGATAACAGCGCTGGGACCGGTCGAGCGCCTGATTGTCGGCGGTAAATCCATGGGCGGGCGCATTGCCAGCGAACTCGCCGCCGGCGAACATGCGGAGTTGGGCATAACCGGCGTTGCCTGCCTAGGCTATCCGTTCCACCCCGCCGGCAAGCCCGACAAATTACGCACCGAACATCTGCGGACGTTTCCGATCCCCCTGCTGATCGTACAAGGCGAGCGCGACGCGCTGGGCGCCCAGCCCGAGGTGGCGGGCTACGATCTGGACAAACGTATCGAGATCGTCTGGCTGCCCGACGGCGACCATTCGTTCAAACCGCGCAAGAAGTCGGGCCACACGGAGGAAGAGAATTTGGCAGCGGCAATCGCCGCCGTCACAAGCTTTGCCATTTTTCCCAATCTGTAACCCGGCCGAATTCTGTACTAAGGTTAGGCATCACACTGTTGCCGGAGCGGATAAATATATGAACGCCAGCACGGTTAAAGGCGCCGAGCATTTCGAAGAACAGCCCTATGGCTGGGTTATCGTTGCCGTTGCCACCATATGCTTGGCGCTGGCCTTTGGCGCAAACATCACCGTGCCGTTGCTGGTCAAACCGTTCGAGAGTGAATTCGGCTGGAGCCGGGCGGCAATCTCGATGGCCTATACGGCGCTTACCATCGGCGCCGCAGCGGGCGGACTGTTCTGGGGCAGCCTGTCGGACAAGGTTGGGGCCAAGCGCATCGCCATTTTTGGCGTCGTGATTATGTCGGGTTCGCTGATGTTGATCGGCCGGCAGGACCAGATATGGGCGATCTATGCGCTTTACTTCGTCATCGGCGGTTTCGGTTTTGCCTGTCTTTTCACGCCCTTGCTGGCGTTGACGGGCTTGTGGTTCAACCGGCACAAAGGGATGGCTTTTGGAATTGTTACGGCCGGCGGCGCTATCGGCCAAGGCATAACCCCGCTGATCCTTCAGATGTTGATCTCGGCAACCAATTGGCGCGATGCGCTTTTATATATGGGCGCCGGGTATCTTATATTGATGATCCCGCTGTTGTTATTGCTACGCCCGCCGCCTGTTCTGGTGGCGTCCGCGGCAGACACGAGCCGGTCCGATTCCAACCTCTGGGGGATATCCCATCGCATCACCATTCCCTGGTTGGCCCTTGCCGGAATTTTTTGCTGTATTTGCATGGCGGTTCCGATCATCCATCTGGTTCCGCTCGGTATTGGGCTTAACCTGTCGCCGGAAACAGCGGTCAGTTTGTTAGCGACTTTGATGGTCAGCGGCATGTTGGGGCGCCTGTTTTTCGGCTCTCTGGCCGACCGTATCGGTGCTTTGTACACCTATATTACCGCCTCATTTATGCAGACCGTGATGGTGTTCTGGTTCACCCAAACCGAATCTCTCTTCGCGCTATATGTGTTTTCGGTAATTTTCGGGTTTGGTTTTGCTGGCGTCATGACCAGCCTGCTGATCTGCGCCCGCGAGGCGGCGCCGCTGCGCATTACCGGCTTTGCAACCTCCGTCGTCGCGACGACAGGCTGGATCGGCATGGGGATCGGCGGTTTCCAGGGCGGCTATTTTTACGACCTCACGGGCGATTACATATGGTCCTATGGAATTGCCGCCATCAGCGGAATGATCAATCTGGTAATTGTTGGTTGTCTGATTTGGTACCGCCGCAGCAGCACCGGCGGCTTTAATTCGGTCCGAATGCGACGCAGCGCTACTGCGTGACCAATCAAACGCTTAGTAATTTTTCGGAGACGGGTTGCCGCAACAGACGATAATTGAAAATAACTGGCGACCAGAAGAGACCGACGGTGGAAGTGACTTAGCGGGCGTAACGCGCAACGCAATTTTGCGTTGCGGCGCTGATTGGTAATTAGCGGGTGACCCAAATGATGAACTTTGTCTATACGGACCGGTTGATTTTACGGGATTGGCGCGGGGGCGATCTCGAGCCCTTCGCTGCCATGAATGCGGACGAAAAGGTGATGGAATTCTACCCAGAAACCATAAGCCGCGAGGAATCGGATGCTCTCGCGATGCGACTCCAGCAGGACATGGATGCGATCGGCTTTGGCCTTTATGCGGTGGAGGTGAAATCCACCGGCAATTTCATTGGTTATGTAGGCTTATCGGAGGTCAGGTTTCCTGCGGCATTCGCACCGGCAATAGAGATCGGGTGGAGACTGGCTGCTCCAGCATGGGGTCGAGGATTTGCCACCGAAGCCGCGAGGGCGTGTCTGATACATGGCTTTTCCCAGCTTGGTTTTGGAGAACTCGTCTCGTTTACAACCCGGGGTAATAAGAAGTCCATCGCGGTGATGGATCGCATCGGTATGTCGCGGCGCCCGGCAGAAGATTTCGAGCATCCGAAATTACCGGCCGGCCATCCCCTACGCCCCCATGTCCTCTACAGGATTGGAAATCCAGGCCCGTCGGCGATTACCTAGATTATACGCCGAAGTCATTCCCCCTAGGGCTTTCCCCGACCCCCACTCTGCGTTAGCGTCCGCCCGCTTTGACCAACCTCTACGATATCGGCGCCCGCGCCCTCACCCTACTGCCCCCGGAACGCGGGCATCAGGCGGCGCTGTGGGGTCTGGCCCACGGCTTCGGCCCAAGCGGGCGCGCCGACCAGCCCGCCGGTCTGGCACAGACCCTGTGGGGACGGTCGTTCGCCAATCCGGTCGCCATCTCCGCCGGGTTCGACAAGAACGCGGTGGCGGTCTCCGGCGCCATGGGCTTGGGCGTCGGTTTTGTCGAGGTCGGCGGCGTGACCCCACGCGCTCAAAGGGGCAACCCCCAGCCGCGGCTGTTTCGCCTGACCGCCGACCGGGCGGCGATCAATCGCCTGGGGTTCAACAATGACGGGGCCGAGGCGATTGCAGAACGCATCGCCAAATATCGCGCAGCAGGTGGGGACCATCGCCCGGTGGGGGTTAATCTGGCGGCTAATTCCGACAGCACCGACCCGGCCGACGATTTCGAGCGCCTGGTCGATACGTTCGCGCCATTGGCCGATTTCCTGACCATCGATATTTCCTGTCCTAATTCCAAAAACGGCTTGGTCTTTCTATCGCCGGGGCCCTTGCAAGATTTGCTCGGCCGTCTCACGGCATTGCGTGACACTAAGGCCTTGCCGAAACCGCCAGCGCTTCTGGTTAAAATTGCCCCCGACATCGAAGACAACGAACTCGATATCCTGCTAGAGATCATCGTGGCCGCAGGCATCGATGGCATCACCGTGTGCAACACGACGACAGCGCGTCCCGATACGCTGACCAGCCCGGATCGCAACGAACGGGGCGGCTTGTCGGGCAAACCTCTATTCGCCCGCTCGACCGAAATGCTGCGCCATGTCTACCAGGCGACCGGCGGGAAAGTGCCCTTGATCGGCGTCGGGGGCATCTCCAACGGCGCCGACGCCTACGCCAAAATTCGCGCCGGCGCGAGCCTGGTCCAGCTCTACACGGCTCTGGTCTATGACGGTCCGGGATTGATCGCCCGCATAAAGCGCGATGTGGCCGCATTGTTGGCTGCCGACGGTTTTGAGACGCTGCAAGACGCCGTCGGCAGCGAGCACCGGTCTGGCTGAACCAGGAGCGCATCTAAGCTTAGCGCCACCCGACCCTCCAATCTAAGCTCCGCAACCCCTCTCGTGGTCGCCGGCGATTTTTGCTAGGCTTGATGTAACGGCGGACCACAGCGCCGGGACGGGGAGATATTCAAGATGGTCGGTATCACCGGGTTTGGCGCCTATATTCCACGCCTGCGGTTGCAACGCGCCGCCGTCGTCGAGGCCAACAAATGGGCCAATCCGGGCATCGCCGCGTTGGCCAAGGGCGAGCGGTCGATGGCCAACTGGGACGAAGATTCGGTGACCTTGGCCGTCGAGGCGGCGCGCGACTGTCTGGGCGGTGCCGACCGCGACACGATCAGCCATATTTCCCTCGCCTCGACCACGTTGCCCTTCACCGACCGGCAGAATGCCGGCATCGTCGCCACAGCGCTGAGCCTGCCCACCGGCATCGGCGCGCTGGACGTAACCGGTTCGCAACGCGCCGGGACCAGCGCATTGATCAGTGCACTCACCTCGGCCCAGGGCGACGATACCGGCGAGCGCCTGTGCGTCGCCGCGGATAAGCGCCACGCCCGGCCCGGCAGCACTCAGGAACTCACCTACGGCGTCGGCGCGGCGGCGTTGCGCGTTGGCGCCAGCGGCGTGATCGCCGAATTTATTGGACACCATTCGATAACCGACGATTTCGTCGATCACTACCGGGCCGACGGCCGTAAGTTCGATTATTATTGGGAGGAACGCTGGATCCGCCAGGAGGGTCATTTAAAGCTGATCCCGGCGGCGGTTGCCGGCTTGCTGGAGAAAACCGGCGTCGAAGCGGGCGCGATCGACCGGTTGATCGTGCCGGTGATGTCGCGCGGCGCGCCTCAGGGCATCGCCAAAGCAACGGGCATTCCGGCGGGGGCTGTCGCCGATACTCTGCAGGCCAATTGCGGCGAGACCGGTGTCGCCCATCCCCTCGTCATGCTGGTAGCGGCGCTTGAGATGGCTGCGCCAGGCGAAAAAATCCTGATCTGCGGTTTCGGCCAGGGCGCCGACGCGCTGTTGTTCGAGACCACCGACGCGCTCGCCAGCGAGCCGGCGCGGCGCGGCGTCGCCGGTTCGCTGGCAAGGCGGCGCGAAGAAACCAACTACATCAAGTATTTGACCTTCAACGGGTTGCTCGAAATGGAGCGCGGTATGCGCGCCGAACAAGACAAGCAAACCGCGTTGACCGCGCTGTATCGCAATCGCGACATGCTGCTTGGTTTCATCGGCGGCAAGTGCACCAAATGCGGCACCCTGCAGATCCCCAAGACGCGAATTTGCGTTAATCCCAATTGCGGCGAACACAATAGCCAGATCGACGAACATTTCTCCGAAAAACCGGCCAGCGTGATGTCGTGGACGGCCGACCAACTGGCCTATTCGATCGACCCGCCGGCCCATTACGGCATGGTAAATTTCGAGGGTGGCGGCCGCCTGATGGTCGACTTCACCGATGTCGACCCGGACACGGTCGACGTCAACATGGCGATCCGCATGGTGTTTCGTATCAAAGACCTCGACGAACAGCGCGGTTTCGTACGCTATTTCTGGAAAGCCTCGCCTGCGGCGTGATGCGCCCAAACGGCAAATGTATGGTAGAATTTCCCTTCATCCGAACCTAACGGAGATGTCCAATGGCCAGCGGTATCAAGGATAAGGTCGCCATTCTCGGCATGGGGTGCGCCAAGTTTGGCGAGCGTTACGACGCCGACGCCGAAGATTTGATGGTTGAGGCGTTCGAGGAATGCATCGCCGATGCCGGCATCGACGTGTCGGAAATCCAGGCGGCCTGGGGCTCGACGACGTTCGATGAGATGGGCGTCGGCAAGTCGGCCATCCCCTATTCGCAAGCCCTGCGCCTGCCCAATATTCCGGTCACACGGGTCGAAAATTATTGCGCCAGCGGCTCCGAAGCGTTCCGCGGCGCGGCCTACGCGGTAGCGTCCGGCGCCTGCGACATCGCTCTGGCGATCGGCGTGGAGAAACTGAAAGACACCGGCTTCGGCGGCCTGCCCAACATGAACCCGGGCCCTCTCAACAGCCAATGGTGGGCCAACATCACCGCGCCCGGCGGCTTCGCCCAGCTGGCCAGCGCCTACCGCGCCAAGCATGGCGTCAACAAGGACGATTTCAAACGCGCCATCGCCCACGTATCGGTAAAGAGCCACGCCAATGGGGTGCTCAACGAAAAGGCCCATCTGCGCCGGGCGATCACCGAGGCAGACGCGCTAAACGCGCCGATCATCGCCGAGCCGCTGGGGCTCTATGATTGCTGCGGGGTCTCCGACGGCGCGGCCTGCGCCATCCTGACCACGCCGGAGATCGCCAGGTCGCTGAAAAACGGCCCAGTGGTCACCATCAAAGCCCTGCAGATCGCCGCCTCGAACGGCACCGAAGGATCGTTCAACCAGTGGGACGGCAGCCATTTTCTAACCACAAGGATCGCCAGCGAGCGCGCCTACGACGAAGCTGGCGTGAAGGACCCGCGCAACGAGCTTAGCCTTATCGAGGTCCATGACTGCTTCTCGGTCACCGAATTGGTGACCATGGAGGATCTGCACATCTCGCCAGAAGGGACCGCGCTGACTGACGTGATGGACGGTTTTTACGATGCCGACGGCAAAATCCCCTGCCAGATCGATGGCGGCCTGAAATGCTTCGGCCACCCAATCGGCGCGTCGGGCATTCGCATGCTCTACGAGATGTACCTGCAGCTGCTCGGGCGCGCGGCGGAACGCCAACGCGACCAGGTGGATATGTGCCTGACCCACAATCTTGGCGGGTTCCCCCACGAAAACGTCGCCGCGGTGTGTATCGTCGGCCGCGACGACTGACGTTTCGGGACAGGCGTTTTGGAAATGAACGAGCTGGCGCCGATCCTCTGGGAACCCAGCCCGGAAGTAATCGAGGCCCGCAACCTCACGGCGTTCGCCAAGCAAGTAAAGGCGAACCTGGGTCTGGATTTCGGCCGCGACTACCAGGCGCTGTGGCGCTGGTCGGTAACCGATAAGGCCGCGTTCTGGCGCGAGGCCTGGAAGTTTCTCGGTATCGTGTCGGAAGGCCCCCTCGAACCCACCCTGGTAAACGGCGATAGTTTTGCGGACGCTGAGTGGTTTCCACAAGTGCGGCTGAACTATGCCGAGACGATCCTCAAATGGCCCGATGACCAGATCGCCCTGGCCGCGGTCAACGAGACCGGGGCGCGTTACGAGCTAACCTTCGCAGATTTGCGCGCCGGCGCCTCGCGCCTCCAACAGGCGCTGGCCGATTGCGGCGTCACGGCCGGCACACGGGTCGGCGCCATTTTGTTGAATACGCCGGACTCGATCATGGCGATGCTGGGGGCAACCTCGCTCGGCGGCGTGTGGACATCGGTATCGCCCGACTTCGGCGCCTCGGGCATCCTCGACCGGTTATCCCAAGCCGAACCGGAAATCCTGTTTGCCGTCGATGGTTATACCTTCGCCGGCAAACGCTACGATGTGCGCGACAAAATCGCCGAGGTCGCCGCCGCCCTGCCGACACTGCGCAAAATCATTGTCGTCGGCACCGACGGCGCACCGGACATCGGCGCCATCCCCGGCGCTCAATCCTGGGGCGATTTTCTCGAGCCCCACGCGCCGGCCCCGATGGCCTATACCCGCCTGCCCTTCGATCATCCGCTGTTCATCCTCTACACTTCGGGCACGACGGGTGTGCCGAAATGTGTCGTCCACAGCGCCGGCGGCAGCATGCTCAAAAGCGTCGGCGAGCATTCCATGCTGTTCGACCTCAAGCCCAGCGACACGGCGTTCTTCCCAACGACCTTGGGCTGGATGATGTGGAATTTTCTGGTCAATTACCTGGGCACCGGCGCCAAGATCGTCTGCTACGATGGCTCGCCGTTTTATCCCGATACCGACCGGTTGTGGCAGCTCGCCGCCGCAGAAGGCGTCACCGTGCTGGGCCTGGGATCGTCTTATATCGAGGCCTGCCGCAAGAACGGCGTGCGACCGACCGACGATGCCGACCTAAGTGCGGTGCGGATGATTTTAGCCGGCGGATCCGTGCTCTCGCCGGAAGGCTTCGATTATATCTACGAAAATTTTACCACCAGCGTTCAGCTCAGTTCAGCGTCAGGCGGCACCGAAATCATGGGGTGCCTGATCGGCGCCAATCCGTGGGGTGGCGTCCTCCGGGGCGAATTGCAGGCCCCGGCTCTAGGCTTCGACATGGCGGTCTTCGACGCGGACGGACAATCTGTGACCAACGCCAAAGGCGAGCTGGTCTGCCGGTCGCCCTTCCCGTCCCTGCCGCTGGGCCTGTTGGGTGACCCTCACGGCGCACGTTTTCAGGAAACCTATTTCAGCCAAAACCCGGGCATGTGGGCCCAGGGCGATTTCGCAGAAACGCGAACAGAGAGCGGCGGCTATGTGGTCTATGGACGCTCTGACGCTACCCTCAACCCCGGCGGCGTGCGTATAGGTACCGCCGAGATTTACCGCCAAGTCGACAAGGTGGCGGAAGTTCTGGAGAGCGTCGTTGTCGGCCAGAAATGGCAGAACGATGTACGCGTTGTGCTGTTCGTGCGGCTGCAAGACGGCGTCGAGTTGGACGATGCCTTGACCGACAAAATCCGCGCCACGGTGCGCGCCGGCGCGTCGCCGCGCCATGTACCGCGCAAGATCGTTGCGGTCGACGATATTCCCAAGACCCGGACCGGTAAGATCGCCGAAATCGCCGTGCGCGATCTGGTCAATGGCGACCCGGTGGGCAATCGCGAGGCGCTGGCCAATGCCGGTGCGCTGGACGCTTTCGCCGACCGTCCTGAATTGCGTGACTAGAGGTGCCGCGTGAGGCACATAGAGTGACCACAGGCATAAAATAAAATCGGGAGGAAATGTGATGGACCTTAGATACCCTTTAATCGACGTGGATAGCGTCGGCTCGACACAAAGCGGCAACGGTAGCGATCTGCGCCTGATCACCGACGTTCCGGAAATCCGCTCCGCCCTCGCCTACCATTTGACCATCCCGCCGGGCGGGGCTCGCGGGCGTCAGATCAACCGCAATGCCGACGAGGCCCTGATTCTTCTGCAAGGCAGCGGGGTCGCCGGCGTCGGATCAGAGACGGCGGAGATGACCGCCGGTCATTGCCAATTGATCCCCAAGGGTCAGGAGCATTTCTTCTACAATAACGGCGACAGGGATGCGGTGATCGTTGGCTATTATCTCGGCG
>JBLHHE010000040.1:0-9303 GCA_047616465.1 Alphaproteobacteria bacterium | reverse complement strand
CCGCCTCGGCCTGAACCTCGACGAAAACGGACCGCAGAACGGTTTGTTCGGCGGCCGCTGGAACCCGATGCACCAAATGCTGGCGACCGGCACGGATGCCGTGCAAGGCATTCAGGAGTCATTTGCTGGCATGCGCTACGCCGACGACGCCATCAATCTGCCGACCCAGGCGGCGACTCAGTGGGATGCGTTGGCCCATGTCTTTGTCGGCGACAAAATGTGGAACGGCTATGACGCGACCCTGGTCGATACGCGCGGCGCCCATAAGAACGCCATCGATAAATTCGCCGACAAGATGGTCGGCCGCGGCGTGCTGCTCGACGTGGCGCGCTATAAGGGCAAAAAGCGCCTCGCCGACGGCTACGCCATCACCATTGATGATCTGGAAAAGACCGCCAAGAAACAGGGTGTCGAAGTCCGCCGTGGCGACTTCGTGCTGTTTAATACCGGCCAGATGGCCGATTGCCTCGATAAGGGCAAGTGGGGCGGCTATGGCGGCGGCGATGCGCCGGGCCTGGCGTTCGAGACGGCTGACTGGATCCACAAGAAAGAGATCGCCGGCATTTGTTCCGACACCTGGGGCATTGAAGTGCGCCCCAACGAGACGGTCGATGGCACCAACCAGCCCTGGCACTGGGTGACGATCCCCTATATCGGCATTGTGCACGGTGAAATCTGGTATCTGCGCGAGTTGGTGGAGGACTGCAAGAAGGACGGTATCTACGAGTTCTTCTTGTGCGCCCCGCCGCTGGTGATTACGCGCGGTACCGGCTCACCGATCAACCCGCAGGCGATTAAATAAGCGGGCTTTCGGTGGCGCGTTATCTGCGCAATAATTTATAAAGTAGAACTCAACCAACCAAACACGGCCGCTATTCAAAAGAAAGGCCGGAAGGGGGAGAAAATGCACCGTTACGACGATAAAGATTATCAATTCGACATGGATCTCATCAAAGCGAAGACGGAGAGCTGTAAGCAGTGGGGTAAATGGGGCCCGGACGACGAGTGGGGAACCCAAAACTACGTCACCGATGAAGACCGCATCAATGCCGCCAAGCTGGTCAAGAAAGGCCATGTGTTCGCGCTGGGTCTGAACTTCGACGATGAGGGGCCGCAGAACGGTCTGTTCGGCGGCCGCTGGAACCCAATCCACACCATGTTGGCCACCGGTACAGACGCCGTCCAAGGCAAGCAAATGGTGCCTGGTAAGAAATATGCCAGCCAGTACGCCGATGATTCCGTCTCCCTGCCGCTGCAGTGCGGCACCCAGTGGGATGCGCTCGGTCATGTGTTTAACAACGACAAGATGTGGAACGGTTATGACGCCACACTGGTCGGTTCGCGCGGCGCCGAAAAATGCGCCATCCACAAAATGCGTGACAAGATGGTCGGCCGCGGCGTGTTGCTCGATATCGCCCGTTGGGCCGGTGTCGATAGCCTTGAAGACGGCACCGCGATCGACGCTGAAGATCTGGACGCCTGCGCCAAGGCCCAAGGCGTTGAGATCCGGCGCGGCGACACGGTCATCTACCGCACCGGCCATATGGAGCGTTGCTTGGCGGCCGGCGAATGGGGCGGCTACGCGGGCGGCAATGCGCCGGGCGTGTCGTTCCACACCTGCGATTGGATGAAGGATATGGAGATCGCCGCGATCTGCGCCGATACGTGGGGCTGCGAAGTGATCCCCAACGAGACCGACGATGTCTTCCAGCCCTGGCATTGGATCGTCATTCCGATGATCGGCATCACCATGGGCGAGATCTTCTATCTGAAGGATCTGGCCAACGACTGCGCCGATGACGGTGTCTACGAATTCATGTTCGTCGCGCCGCCGTTGCCGGTCACCCGGGGCGTGGGGTCGCCGATCAATCCGCAGGCGATCAAGTAGGCCCATCAAGCAATTCGGGGTTTGCAGTAATTGATTGCGGAGGGGCCGGCGAGCAATCGCCGGCCCCTTTTGCTTAAACGACAAGGGGGGAGGGGCTTATGCCGGTCACCACGAAATATATTTACATCGCCAGTATGGATGTCGAGCCAGACAAAGAGGCGCTGCTGAACGAGGTCTACGATACCGAGCATATTCCCGCGCTCTTAAAGGTGCCCGGCGTTCATTCGATCACACGCGGCGTCGCCGAGCCCTTCGCCATGAGCATGGGCGGCGAAGAGCGACAGGTTGCGGTGGGCGAAGAGCCGAAATTTTCGGCGATTTACGAAATCGACAGCCCCGATGTTCTGGTGAGCGATGCCTGGGCCGCGGCGGTCGAAGCCGGCCGTTGGCCCGAGCACGTGCGGCCTTATACGAGCAACCGCCGACAGGTTTTGCGAAAGATCACCGCGCCGTCTTCTTAGTCGGGACGGGCGGGCAGGGCGGTGACTTGCCGGGGGCCGCTATTGTGCGTTATGTGCGGCCCCACAATTTAGCCAAATAGGGAAGAATGTAATGGCCATCGAATTCTTCAAAACAGGTATCGACGCCGATGCGGCCGATGAGGCCGATACCAAGGTGCGCGAAACCGTCGAGGGTATCCTCAATGACGTCCGCCATCGCGGCGACGCGGCGGTGCGCGAGCTGTCGGAAAAGTTCGACAAGTGGACGCCGGAGAGCTTTCGCCTGAGCGATGACCAGATAAAGGAATTGGTGGATTCTCTGCCAGAGCAGACCATCGACGACATTAAGTTTGCCCAGGCGCAGGTGCGCAATTTCGCGCAAATCCAAAAAGACGCGCTGCGCGATGTCGAAGTCGAGACCTTGCCGGGGGTCACATTGGGGCATCGCAACATTCCAGTTAACAGTGTCGGTTGCTATGTCCCCGGAGGCCGTTATCCCATGGTGGCGTCGGCCCATATGAGCATCGTCACGGCCAAGGTGGCCGGTGTCGCGCGGGTCATTGCCTGCACGCCCCCCAATGAAGGCGGCCCCCATGCGGCGACCATTGCCGCGATGTATCTGGCGGGCGCCGATGAGATTTATTGCCTCGGCGGCGTGCAAGCCGTCGCGGCGATGGCGATCGGTACCGAGACGGTCGATCCGGTGGTGATGCTGGTCGGCCCAGGAAATGCCTATGTGGCGGAGGCCAAGCGCCAGCTTTACGGCAAAGTGGGCATCGATCTCTTCGCGGGACCGACTGAAATTCTCGTTATTGCCGATGATACTTCGGATCCGGAGATTGTCGTCGTCGACCTGCTGGGGCAGGCGGAGCATGGGCCGAATTCGCCGGCGGCGCTGATTACCACGTCCCGCGCGCTGGCTGAAGCTGTTCCGGCGGAAATCGAGCGCCAACTCAAAGTGTTGCCGACCGCCGATGTTGCCAGCGTGGCGTGGAACGAATACGGCCAGATCATCCTGTGCGACAGCCGCGACGAGATGCTGGCCGAGGCCGACCGGCTGGCCTACGAGCATGTCGAAATCCTTACGTCGGAACCTCGCTGGTTCCTCGACAATATGACCAATTATGGGGCGTTGTTCCTGGGTCCGGAGACCAACGTATCTTATGGCGACAAGGTGATTGGCACCAACCATACGCTGCCGACCAAAGGCGCGGCCCGTTATACCGGTGGTCTGTGGGTCGGCAAGTTTATGAAAACATGCACGTTTCAGCAGGTTACCGAAGAGGCCAGCGTTGTGGTCGGCGATTACTGCTCGCGTCTGTGCGAGATTGAGCGGTTCTGGGGCCACAAGGAACAGGCCGATCTGCGACTGCGCCGCTATGGCGGGCGCAATGTGGGGATCGGCGCCAAGTAATTTGAGGGGCTGTTTAGCACAGAAAAAGGGCGGCCCGAGGGGCCGCCCTTTCTATTAACGCATCTGTCTATGAGTTACTTGAAGGTGTACTCACGAGCTGGTTTGGCGCCCTTTTCTTTGGCGACTTCGATCAAGCGAGCAAAAGTTTTCTTGCCTGGGAAGCCCAGAGCTTCGTACTCGTCTGCTTTTTTCTGGACCCAAGGCTCGATGGCTGTAGCCATAACCTTGCGCTCTGCGTCGCCCAGATCGCGCACCGTGACGCCCTGTGCTTTCAGCTTCTCAAGTGACGTCGTGTACTTGATGGTGCTTTCTTTCTCAACGGCGGCTTGGTAGACGACGATTTCTTCGGTGATGATCGTTTTCACCGCGTCAGGAAGTTTGGCCCAGGTGGCGTTGTTGACGGAGACTTGATAGGCCGCAACTGAACCCCAGCCCATGGTGGTGTAATACTTTGCCACTTCGCCAAACTTAAAGCCGAAGTAAGGCGCGGGGAATATAACGATGCCGTCATACACGCCCGACTGAAGGGCGTTGTAGGCTTCGTTCAGGTTAGTCTGAACCTTGGAAGCGCCGTTAAAATCGAGCCAGGGCAGGTTCGGACCAGCGGCGCCAATCTTGACACCCTTGAGTTCTGACATTTTGGTCCAGGGGAACGTCGTGCCCAGGCCATAATCGTCGAACGCGCCGGTGCCTAAAAAGGTTTCACCGAACTTTTGGAAGGCGTCCTGGAAGTAGTCGAATTCAGAATGAATCTGACGCGTTGCCGGGCCCTTGATGTTGGGATTGCCGGAAATGAAAGGCGAGAAGTAGTTGATGTTGTGGACGAACAGCTTGGTCGGCTCGAAGCATGAGCACATGGCGCCGATGTCGACGAGACCCTTCTGAGTCGATTCCAGAACTTCGAACAAGTTGGCGATGGTGCCGCCATAACCTTCGATGAAGCGGACCGTATGGTCGGTCTCGGCAGCAACGCGCTTCGTGACGTTCGGCACAAAGGTTTTCTGCAGCTGGTTGACCGGTGATAGCGGCGGCGCCGGATGGCCGGCGGCGATGCGCAAGGTAAAGCTATCGGCTTGAACCGGCGCGTGTACTGCCGACAACCCGATTAGGGCGGCCCCTGCGAATAGGGTACCGCGTGTCTAAGTGTTAAGTAACTTCACTGTATTCCTCCCATTTTTTCCCCAATTGGCTTCATTGGTTAGATTGCGCGTCAATATTGGCGCGAATGGGGCGCAGCATGGCCGCTATTGAGGCAGTTGTGAAGTAAGTTGCGGCAGAAGAATCTCGAAATTTGTTGCGAAATAACATTAAATAGCTAAAAGAAAATACTGATTTAGAATGAAAAAAGGGCGGCCCAATAAATGGACCGCCCCGGTAGATAACTAATGTGTAATAGCGATTATTGGATAGTGTACTCGTGAATCGGCGTGGCGCCTTTTTCTTTGGCGACTTCGATCATGCGACGGAAGGTTTTCTTACCTGGGAAGCCGAGTGCTTCGTATTCCGCCGCCTTCTCGTTGACCCACGGCTCGATAGCGATAGCCATCTTCTTGCGCTCGACATCGCCCAAATCGCGTACCGTGACACCCTGCTCTTGTAGCTTCACAAGCGAAGTAGTGTACTTGGTAACGCCTTCTTCCTGGACTGCGGTTTCGTAGACACGCATCTCTTCGTTGATGATCTTTTGCACCGACTCGGGAAGCTTGGCCCAGGTTTTTTTGTTAACAGCGACAGGATAAGCGGTGACCGAGCCCCAGCCCATGGTGGTGTAGTATTTGGCAACTTCACCGAACTTGAAGCCGAAATACGGGGCCGGGAAAATTACGATGCCGCTATACACGCCCGATTGCAGGGCGTTGTAGACTTCATTCAGGTTGGTCTGCACCTTGGAAGCGCCGGCATAATCGAGCCAAGGCAGGTTCGGACCCGCCGCACCGATTTTCTGACCCTTGAGTTCTGACATTTTGGTCCAGGGGAATTTAGTGCCTAGGCCATAATCGTCAAATGAGCCGCCGCCCAGGTAAATTTGGTCGAACTTGTCAAAAACCTCGGAGAAGTAAGAGAATTCGCTGTGAACCTGGCGCGTAGCCGGGCCCATGATCCGAGGATCGCCAGACATGAACGGCATAAAATAGTTGAGGTTGTGCACGAACAGCTTGGTCGGCTCGAAGCACGAGCAAATGGCGCCGATATCAACCAGGCCCTTCTGTGTCGACTCCAGAACTTCGAACAGGTTGGCGATGGTGCCGCCATAGCCCTCGATGAACCGAATCTTGTGCTCAGTCTCGGCCGCAACGCGCTTGGTTACGTTCGGCACGAAAGTCTTTTGAAGCTGATTGACGGTGGCCAAGGGCGGCGCGGGATGGCCGGCGGCGATGCGTAACGTAAAACTGTCGGCGTTTGCTGTTGAAGTTGAAAGTACCATGCCGGCAGAGATCACCCCTGCGGCGGCGTAACTTATTAGATTTTTACCAAATACCACGTGTTGACTCCCTAGTTGACGTTAACTCCGGGCTCTTAACCCACTTCGGGTTTAGGGCCCTGATCGCGGCTGCGATCACTGAAACGGCGGGCAACAGAACAGGTATTTGCTGAAAAAGCTAGGCTCGGTGGCGGCATAAAATCTGTTCTTCCCGCCACCGCGAAAGGTCAAGAGAATTATGCCGATCGCCGCTGCGGCAAGATCACCCATCGGATCGCAGAATACGGTTCAACCGGGCGCCACCGCGGTGGAAATATCACCAAGAAGTGAGCGACATAGGACCGGCGAGCAGAATAGTTTGGGTGAGAAATAGGACTGCTAGAGTTTACACCGGTCATCATTCTGCTAGGTTTCTGCAGCCTCTTGTTGCGTCGCGCAATCGGGGGGAGGGCGTAACACTGGGTGACTGGCTACAGTTACTTGGGCGGTGTATGCACCCAAGGTGGAGTCCTGGGAGGGACAAGAATGGTCGATAACATTTTTAACAGCGTTACCCGTGTGTGCAGCACGATTGCCGCGTTCTGGGCGTTGGCGCTCGCGTTCCTCATTCTCTACGACATTACGGGACGCGCCTTTTTCAATTCTCCCTTCGACGGCACGATCGAGATCGTCGCCAATTCGATGGTTTCGATCCTCTTCCTGCAAATGCCCTATACGATTTATCGCGGCGCCCATCTGCGCACCGCGGTGATTTATCAGAATTTAGGCGACTATGGTCAGCGCACGATCGACGTTATCGTCGCATTATTAGGCATATGGTTCTTCTATTCGATCGCGCTCGGCGGCTGGGGCGATATGATCATCGGCTGGGCGGTTGATGAGCGCGAAGGCGAGGGCTCGATCAGTGTGCCGATCTACCCGGTCCGCACGCTTCTGGTTTTCTTTGCGGTCATTTCGATGATCGCCTATGGGATTTTGGGCTGGCACTCCCTCGTCGGAACGCGTCCCATCTCCGATGACGACGAACTGGATGGTGTCGAGGGCAGTCACGTCGAACATCCGCTCTAAATAAAAACGAATAAGAACAAGTTTATCGCGACCAAATGATCGCGGTTCAAGGCATACCAGCAGGGGAACGTTAGGGATATGGATCCGACAACAGTCGTAATTTTAATGCTGATCGCGCTGATCGTAATGGTCGTTATCGGCATTCATATCGGCATCTCTCTGGGCATTACGGCGCTGGTGGGTACCTGGATGATGTTCGGGACCTACGAACTCGCTGCCGGACAGGTAGGCAGTACGTCGTTCTTTGCGTTGCGTAACTTTGTCTTCGCGGTCATCCCGCTATTCGTGTTGATGGGCGAATTCGTCAGCCGGTCGGGGTCGGCAGGCGATTTGTACCGGGTGATGAACTTTGCCATGAAACGCGTGCCCGGACGATTGGCGGTCGCAACGGTCGCTGGCAACGCGATTTTCGCTGCCGTGACCGGCACCAGCCTGGCATCGGCGGCTGCATTTTCGCGACTTGCCTATCCCGAGATGATCAACGCCGGTTACTCCCGCAAGTTTGCCTTGGGCTCGGTCGCGGGCAGCGCCTGTTTGGGCATGCTCATTCCGCCCAGCGTGTTGCTCATCATCTGGGGCATTGTCACAGAAATTTCCATCGGCTTTTTATTCCTATCCGGCATTCTGCCCGGCATTATTTTAGCCTCCCTGATGGCGATCTACAGCTCTGGCACCGCGATGATCTGGCCCGAAGTGGCCCCTTCGGCCGAGAGCTCGGGCGCCGACAAGCTGACCCTGCAGGAAATTATCAGCGGCGGCGGTGTCATCGCGTTGATTTTCGTGGTTCTCGGCACCATTTGGGGCGGCTTGACGACACCATCGGAAGCTGCGGCCATTGGCGCGTTAGGCGGCCTGATACTGGCCCTCATCAAGGGCGTTCGGTGGGACGGCCTACGCGAATCGATTATCGATTCCGGTAAGGTCATCGCCCCGATCCTGTTCCTGCTGCTGACCGCGCAGATGTATGCGCGCCTGCTGACCACGGGCGGCATTGTCGGCCTGATCACCGAAACCATCACCGGCTCGGGTTTCGACCCCAACATGGCCATTTTTGTGATGATCCTTATCTGGCTGGTGCTGGGAATGTTGCTCGACTCGGGCTCGATTATCCTGCTCACCGTGCCGATTTTTTGGCCGATCGCGCAGAGCTTTGGCTACAACGAATACGCCTTCGCGATCATGGGTATCTTGGCCATCGAAGCTGGGCTGCTGACACCGCCGGTTGGTTTGCTGGTGTACGCCGTGAAAGGGTCGGTGGAGGATAAATCCGTGCAATTATCGGAGATTTTTGCCGGCTCGATTCCGTATTGGATATTGATGTTAATCGTGCTCGGCCTTGTCTGGGTTTTGCCGGGGCTGGCCACCGAGCCGATTACCTGGAGTACGGGTATCAATTTCAATCATCAGATAGGCTTCGATTGGCGCTGACGCAGCAGCCTTAGCTCGGATCAAGACGGCGGCGTGTCCCTATCGGCACGCCGCCGTTTTTCGTTTATCCTAGATAAATCACAAGCTATCGAGGGAGCCATGGGCGATATAAAAGTCATCAACAAGGCCGACATGCTGGAGCGGGTGGGATTGTGGAAAGATATGAAGCCCAATCCGCAAATGTTCGTGGATACGCGCCTGCCAGAGCATGAGCGCGATTTGTACAGCGTCATCGGCCCCGGTGTTTCGGAAGACCCGGAGACCAAACCCGCGATCACCGACGCGCAGGATTTCAACCTCGCCTATATCGGCGCCGAACCAGGTAAGGGGGCGGCGCTGCATTCCCATCCCACCGTCGAGGTGTTTATTCCGGTCACCGGTACCTGGGCGATCTATTGGAACGAGGGCGAGGCGCAGGAAGAAGTCGTCCTCGGTCCGCTGGATTGCGTCTCGGTGCCGCCCGGCGTGCTGCGCGGCTTTCGCAATGCCGGCGACGAGCATGCCTTAATGATCGGTATCGTCGGGGGCGCCGATAGCGGCCATGTGGACTGGGCCCAATCGGTCCTCGATCGGGCGACCGCGACGGGCCTCAAGCTGGACGAAAACGGCTTCATCGTTGAGGCCGCTGAATAGAGTTAAAAGG
>JBLHHE010000039.1:0-9501 GCA_047616465.1 Alphaproteobacteria bacterium | reverse complement strand
ATCTCGTGAACATTTCCGCTCCCTGTCTCGTGATGGCGCCAGTCTAGGATGCAGTGGGGACCGTGGCCACCTTGTCGAGGCTGCACTGCCTCACGTCCGGCTTTGGCTAAAAGCAGCCGTCAGCGGGTACTGCCAATTACGACCGTTGTTACCCCAACTCCGGACATGTGACTATTTCACGTCTGGAATCGCGGCCAAACGCTGCCACCTTGTAAAGTTCTAAAATACGGACCGCCAAGCGATTGCAAAAGGGAGGGGGGCAAGCTGAGCTCTCAATTCTCTCTGTTCGGGCGAGGAGGGGTGGCGCGGTTGACCAATCCAAGCGATGAACAAACATAGTCCAAGACCGCCGGAGGTTTATCGAAAAGTGCGGTGAGACATATCGTCTGAAGAAAAAACGAGAGCGGCCCACCATGTCCGGCAAAATTCAATACAGCCGCCCGAAGCTTTATCTCGATGTCGATGGTGTTTTCTTACTCCCAACCGATTTGGAGAATTACGATTGCCTGTGGTCCTTGGCCGAGGACGCCGAAGGTTTTCTCGATTGGGCGCTCAATACGTTTGACTGCTTTTGGCTGACTTCACGCGATGTGCGCGGCGACAGGTCGGAGATCGAGAGAGCTTTCCGCGTTGCTTTGCAATCTCTGCCGCTCCCCCCATTTCTCATCCACGCACTCACGCAGATCGAGCCAACCCGATGGTCGGGTAATAAGGCTAGGGGCATCGACCTCGACAGTGATTTCTATTGGATCGGCGACGACCCGAGCAAAAGGGCGGTTGCCGAATTGGCGAAACGTGGATTTGCTGATCGGCTGGTAACTGTCGAATTGGGTTTGCCGTCGAGCTTGGAACTAACGGGTGCGCGCCACCGGATTATTGAAAGGATGAGCTAACTTTCCTGTCCGGACCAGAGGGTGGTGCCGGGTGCCTCGCGAATTAGCTTATAATGGTCGTTGGCGCGAAACTGGCGCGTAAATTGTTGTCGCACAGGCGGAACTTTCTCCGAAAGAAGAAGTTCAGGGTCTCAGGTCACTAACCGAGGTCACAAAGACCGGGGTCACAAAAAATCTAAGGCTACCGCCCGCTGTTGTTGCGCGTCGCAGATTCGATCGCGGGACGGCCCCATTGGGGCGCTATCTTGCCTATAAAATCGAACATCGCGCTGGTGACATGCTTGCCCGGATGCAGCATGATTTGGGGAATCGTCGGCTCGAATAGATTCGAAACATCGACGATGCGCAGGGCGCGGTCGCGTTCACGCTCGTAGGAAACGGAGAGCAGCACCGCGACACCGAGTTCCATCTCGACATATGCCTTCGCCACGTCGGCGTCGATCACGCTCAAGACGATGTTTGGTTCGCACCCGGCCTTCTCGAAGGCGCGCAAGACCGTGCTTCCCCCTTCGGTATGGGCGTCGAGCGTGATGAGCGGATACTCGGCGAGTTTGGCATGGGTCAGTTCGCGCTCTTGTAAAAGCGGGTGGGCGACCGGCGCAAAAAGGCTTCGCGTGAGCGGCGCGCAGGGCAAAAATGTCAACCGGTCCTGCTGATCTATCGGGCGGCCGCTTATCCCGAGGTCGGCACCCCCCGTCGCCACCCACTCCGCAACCATAGAAGGGGTTCCCTGCTGCAGCACAAGTTTCACTTCCGGATTTTGGTGAATGAACTCTTTGACCATCGCGCCCAATACATAGCGCGCGTAGGTGTGTGTTGTGGCGACCACCAGCTCTTGGGCGCCTTCTTGCGTAAATTCCAGCGTCGTGCGCCGCAAATTCTCCGTTTCCCACAAAATACGCTGCACTGACCCGATGATCGCCTCGCCAGCGACCGTGAGGCCGAGAATGCGATTACCGCGGCGGATCAGCAGATCGACCTGAAGCTCGCGCTCCAACTGCCGCAGCTGTGTGCTGATCGCCGGTTGCGACGCGCCGAGCGCTTCGGCGGCGCGTGACATGCTGAAGCCTTCCTGTGTGACGGCATATAGGTACCGAAGCTGCTGCAGTTTCATGGAGGCCCCAAAGTTTTGATTATACATTATTCCATTTAGTTATAGAACTTACGAGTTTAATTTCGTTGTTGTATAGCGTGGCCCGTCGGCCTAAGCTTTCGTTAATAATAAAAACTAAAGGCGCGCCTGTCTTTCAGCGATGCAATGCCATGATGTTGAACGCAGTCAATATCAACAGAGGTGTCAGACCATGACGTTTACAAAAGTTCCGCCGCGACGGGTGGTCGTGGGCAACGGCGCGGATGGCAAATCGAAAGTCATCTTTGACAGCCTTAATCCTCACCAGCATGCGCGCGGCGGCGGGGCCAATGTATTTTTCAACGAGATATGGACGTTCGATGACTGCCCGATCGATCTGACCGATCACCATGACGGTGGCGACCGCGCCATGAGCCATTCGCCGCCCGCAAACGGCGCCCACTTCCGGGTCATCCAATCCGATAAGGAAGAGACCAACATCATCGACCAATCGGCGGCGGACGACGTATTCGCCTCGATGAATGTGACCGGCCTGTCTGAGAGAGTACAGAGCGACCGCCACTGGAACATGCACCGCACCCGCACGGTGGATTACGGCGTGGTGAGCGCGGGCGAGCGGATTCATGTGCTGCCCGACGGCGAATTCGTCATGCATACCGGCGATGTCATCGTACAGCTAGGCCACCCCCATTCCTGGGATAGTGCGCGCGGTCCCAACGATATGCTGTTCGTGATGATCGGCGGCGATAAGTACGAATAGAGAGCTGAAAATGGCTAAATCAGAACCCAGAGATATAAGGCGCATCGTCGCCGCCAACGCCCCCGACGACAATGCCGTCATTCTTGCCGACGGCACCAACACCGATGTGCGCACCGATCCGGCGCGCCCTGGTTTTGCCTCGAACCGCATCTGGGTCACCGAGGGGGCGCCGGCGCCGATTGCCGGCGTGCGCGAGACTTTGGATCTGCCGCATACCCTGGAGCCGCCGGTTGGCGGGTCGGTGTGCCGGTTTCTGACGATTCCGCCGGACGATTGGTACATGGCGGACCTGACCGACGAGAAAGTATCGGACTTCTTCCAGGCCATGGGCTCACCCGGCGCGTCGAAGCTGGGCGAGGGCGCGCCGCATCCTTACATGCAGCAAACCCGGACCCTGGACTATGTGCTGGTGATGTCGGGCGAGGTGACATTGGTGCTGGATACTGAAGAGGTGCATTTGCGCACCGGCGACACGGTGGTCCAACTGGGGGGAGCGCATTCCTGGAGCAACCGCTCCGACACGCTGTGCGAACTTTTCACATCATCCCATGACGGCAAGGCCTAGCGGCCGGGAGGATTCTTTATATTTTGCCGATGGAATATCCCCGTGCAAGACTTCGCACATAGATACGTAATGAAGGACAGTCGTAAGAACATCCGAACTACAAACTAAAAACAGGGAGGACAGTTTAATGAAAAATTCGTTCAAAACGTTGACGGCGGTACTGGCGCTTGGCGCGGGGCTCGTCGCTTGGGCCGGAACACCGACGCCGGTCTCCGCGCAGACTAATATCCTCGTTCATGTTTTTGCACCACCCAACTATCCCAACAACAGCCATGGCTGGGTCTACCTCAAGGAAAATATCGAGCGCGATACGCAAGGCCGGGTCACGTTCGAATTCACCAACGGCAAGGTCGCGCCGCCGAACCGGAACTGGGACCATGTGACAGCAGGCATCGTTGACGCCGCCTATCTGCATACGGGATTCGAAAGAAAACGGCTGTGGCTAACCGAGGTTGGCCGGCTTCCCGGTTTCACGCCGACGGCGACGGCAATGTCGGTCGCCAGCTGGCGGACCTACAAAAAGTTCTTCGAGGAGAAAGACGAGTTTAAGGGCGTCAAGCTGCTGACGCTCTACAGTTTCACCGGCGAAAATATCTGGACCATGAAGAAGCCGATAAACACGCTCGGCGATTTGAAGGGCATGAAATTGCGCTCCGGCGCCGGTTTGGCCGCAAATATTTTCACTGCGCTCGATATCGCGCCGGTTCCGTCGCTCGCCGCCGAAATATTTCCCATGGTCTCTAAGGGTGTGGTCGACGGCATGACCGGACCTGCTGCACTGGTCACGGTGCTCAAAGTGGACCAGTTCATGAAATACGGTATCCGCTATCCAGGCGCCTTTACCACGTTGATGTGGACGCCGATCCTGAACAAAGACAAATGGGATTCGATCTCTGCCGACGATCAAGCGATCATGGAAAAATATATCGGCGAACCGATGGCACGCAGCGTCGCGGGTGAATGGGACAGCCGCAATGCGTCGTCGATCAAAAAGATGGCCGCGGCCGGCGTTCAGATCCATGATGCGAGCCCGGAATTCGTGGCGGCTGTTCAGACAAAGACAGCGAAGTTTACCGACGAATGGTTGGAGCGCGCGGCGAAGCGTGGCGTCGATGGCAAAGCGGCCTTGGCCTACTACAAACAACAGCTCGAAGAGCTGAAATAGGCGGGCGTTGGGTTTCTGATCTGTGTCAGACAACCTAGAACCAGAATTGTCTGAAGAGACCGAGGTGAGATGGCGGCCAATGCATCTATTGGTCGCCGTCTTCATCGGTTTGATGCTGTTTTTCGGCAGCCTCGATGTGACGATGCGCTATGTGTTTGACGCGCCGCTCAGTTGGGGGCTCCCCGTAGTTGGTCTGATGCTCGGCCTGACGATTTTCAGCGGCATGATCATAGTCACGGGTGAGGACGAACATATTACCGTTGGCCTGCTCGACCGCTGGGTCATCGGCCGTGGCAAGAAAATCCAGACGATTGCAGTGCATGTCGTGAGCCTCGGCTCGGTTTTCTTCATTGCGGAGCGAATGTTGGCGTCGGGCTTGCAGAGCTATGAAAACCAGAACCAGCATATGATGATCGACCTCTCAATTTGGCCGTTCGCGATTATCTTTTCTGTGCTGAGTTTCATCGCCGGTTTGCTCATCGTGCGGAACCTCTTTCGTGTGCTGACGAAACGCGACCAAGCCGACTAGGCTCCGGAGCTGCCCCCCCCATGTTTGAAACCGTCATTGGATTATCCGCGCTGATCGTGCTGTTGCTTGCCCGGGTGCCGCTGGGCTTTGCTATGCTGATCGTCGGATTTGTCGGCACGGCGGTGGTGCGCACCCCTACGGCTGCTTTGGCCGGCGTGAGTTCGACGATATTCAACATCGCCATCTCGCCTTCCTTCGTGGTGTTGCCCCTGTTCATGCTGATGGGCGCCTTCGTGTCTCAGGCGCGCCTGTCGGACGATCTCTACGACGCCGCGAACGCCTGGCTCGGCCACTTCAAGGGCGGGCTGGCGATGTCGACGGTTGCCGCCAGCGGCGGTTTTGCCGCGGTGTCGGGCAATTCGGTGGCGACCGTTGTGACCATGGCCAAAGTCGCTTTACCCTCCATGCGGCGCTACAATTATGGCGACAGCCTGGCGGCCGGCACCATCGCCGCGGGGGGTACCCTGGGTATTCTGATCCCGCCCAGCAATGCGCTGATTATTTACGGGCTGCTGACCGAAACCGATGTCGGCCAACTGTTTATCGCCGGAATTATTCCAGGATTGATGACCATCGCGCTGTATATCGCGGTGGTGCGGATAATCGTTACGATCCGGCCAGAACAGGGCCCGGCGGCAGCACGCAGCGACTGGCCGACCCGGTTCCGCCTGCTTTTGCGGGTGTGGGGCGTTGTGGCGTTGTTCCTGCTGATCATGTTGGGGATCACGTTCGGCGTCTTTACGCCCACCGAGGCCGGTGCGGCCGGCGCCCTGGGGGCTTTGCTCTTTTCGATCGGCCGCCGGCGGATGTCGTGGCACGGCCTTTACCTGTCCTTGTTCGATGCCGGCAAGACCACAGCGATGCTGTTCACCGTGATCTTCGGTGCGCTGGCGCTCAATCAGTTCATTCAGCTGTCCGGTGTCGGCAACCAACTCTCTGATTTTATAACCGGCCTCGATGCGTCGCCGACCGTGTCTATTTTCGCTATCCTCGGCATCCTCATTATACTCGGCATGTTTATCGAAGGCCTTGCAATGGTTCTGCTGGTCGTGCCGATCTTCGTACCGATCGTCGAGGCCATGGGCTTCGACCTCATCTGGTTTGGCGTGTTCCTGGTGGTTGCGGTCGAAATCAGCCTGATTACGCCGCCGGTTGGCATCAATGTGTTTGTGCTGAAGACCATGCTCAAAGATGTCGAATTGTCGACGATCTTCGCCGGCATCGCACCGTTCTTCGTGGCCGACGTCTTCCGACTCGCTCTGCTGATATTCTTCCCCGCAATAGCATTGTGGTTGCCAAGTCTCATCTGATGCCGGGAGCTGCGGTTTTGGGGCATCAAATAAGAAGAGCATAGGAGATTACGCATGCATATTGTCCGCCTCGACCAAATACCCTGGGAAGATCGCGTTAATGTCGATGACTGGCCCAGCCGCGCCGGCACCTATTACAATAATCCAGAGACGGAACTGTGCATTCGGCTGATTGAATACCCGTTTGGCTCGATCGAACCGCGGCACGTTCATGGCGGTACGCACGCGACAACGGTGTTGAAAAACAGCGCCATCGTAGACGGTCTGACATTGGGACCGCTCGACGTTGTGATCGGTCCCAGCAACGAACCGCACGGCCCGCTAGATTACCCGGAAGGCTGCAATCTCCTTTCGGCGTTTCAAGGCAGCTTTTTCCATTCCGAGGTCGAAACGCTCTCAACCGAAAAACAGTACAGGTTGGTCCAGCAGGAAAGCATCGCCTGGGCGCCCCAGGCGGGCGGCGGCGAAGCGAAAACCCTCGTAGACCACGGCTGCGGTCGGCTTCTCGTCGAGGCAATGCGTTTTCCGGCAGGCGCTCAGCACAAACCGGCGTTCCTTGCTGCCCTCTTGGTTGCAGGAGAGGTTTCTGTCGGCGGCGAGCCGCTCGGCATATGGGATTTCGTTTACGCCGATGAGGGCGATCCCCGCGCCGATATCGTCTGCACGAGCGACTCAACGCTGCTCACCCTGACGATGCGCGAAACGGGCGCCTAGAACCCCTTTGTGCCTGCGTTGCGCAGGGACGCTGACTGGAGGCAGCGGATATGAACATTGACCGGGTATCGCCAGCATTCGATGCCGTTATCGGCGATCGTGAACCGGCGATCGATACCGTTGCGCACGGCTTATACTTCGGCGAAGGCCCGGTCTGGGACAGGCGCGAGAACAGATTTCTATGGACCGAGATAATCGGCGACGTGATCTGGGAGCATCGGCCCGGTGTCGGCACCCGAAAACTGATGGCGCCGAGCGGCCACGCCAACGGCCTGACTTTCGATCTCGAAGGCCGCTTGCTTGTCGCCGGCTGGTCGTCGCGGTCGGTCTGGCGCATGGAGCATGACGGCACGACCAGCGTTCTGGCGTCGCACTATGACGGTATACCGCTCAGCGGGCCGAACGATATCGTCGTGCGCTCGGACGGGTCGATTTATTGGACCGACCCGCCGGGGGCGCTGTCCATCCCCGGTATGGAAGGCCACGACCAGCAGCGCTATCTCGACGTTCAGGGCGTCTACTGCCTGACACCGTCCGGCGAGGTGCATCTCGCCATCTCCGATTGCACCTACCCCAACGGGCTGGCTTTTTCGACCGACGAGAAACTGCTCTACGTCAACGATACGCAGCTCGGTCTCATTCGCGCATTTGACGTAAACCCCGATGGCAGCGTCGGGCCGGGTCGTCTGTTCCACAAGCTGACGGGTACGGAAGAAGGCGTGGCCGACGGCATGAAGGTGGATCAAGACGACAATGTGTACTGCACCGGTCCGGGCGGCATTCATGTCATGGACTCTGGCGGAGACCTGATCGGGCGCCTGCTTATCCCGGGACATTGCACGAACATCGCGTGGGGCGGCGAAGACTGGACGTCATTCTACATTACAACCTTCCACACGGTTGTCCGCACACGCCTGGGTATTCCCGGCGTTCCGGTCTGGTGAGGCACGAGCCATGGCAGAGAGTATAATTTTCGAACGCGTCGCTGGTCCCTTTAACGGACCGGCGAACGGTGTGGTCTGGGACGGCGAAGCGCTGTTATTCGCGCTCATGGAGGAACAGCGTCTGTTGCGGTTCGACCCGGCGACCGGCGAGACTTCGGAAGTGCGCAAATATACCAGCAGGACAAATGGTCTTGCGATCGGTCCGGGCGGCGAGCTTTACGGCGGCCAGGAAGCCAGCCGGCGTCTCATAGAATTTTTGCCCGACGGCGCGTCGGTCGCGATCGACGCGCTGCTCGATGGCACGCATCACAACCATCCGTGCGACCTGTGCGTAGACAGCCAGGGGCGGATCTGGTTCGCCGATCCGTTCAGTCCCGTGCTCGCGGTCGGGCCGCAGTTCTTTCCGCCGCTCGATCATGCCTCGGTGCTGCGCGTGGCGCGCGATCACCGGCGCGCATGGATCATGCGCCGCATGAGCTATGACACCAAGGCGCCGCGGGCCGTGTTGCTGTCGGCCGACGAACAGACGTTATATGTGGCCGAAGGCGAACCGCGCCAAGATCATGTGCGCGAGCTGCGCGCTTATCCGATCGATGATGACGGTTCGCTCGGCACCTACGGCGTCCTGCACACTTTCGGCAGCGACGACCGCGGGCCGCAGCGGGGTATCGAGGGCATGTGCCTGGATGCCGAGGGTAATGTGGTCGCCTGCGGCGGCTGGAATCGGAGCGGACCGGGATCGCTGGTCTATGTTTTTTCGCCCACCGGACGCGTGCTGAAGACCTACAACCTTCCCGCTGATAGGCCGAACCGCTGCGCCTTCGGCGGTCCCACCCTCGATACGCTTTACGTCACGACGGCGACGGGCGAACTCCTTGCCGGCAAACTGCCGGTTGGCGGCGCGCCTGCCGCGTAAACATTCAGAGCAGATAAACGAGGACAAAAGACATGGCACAACTTCCCTATATAACCGACGAGGAAGCGACAGGCGATGTGGCGACCCTCTTCAAACACAACCGCAATTTGTATGGACGGGTCGCCAACGCCATACGCGTCGCCGCCCATTCACCGAAGCTGGCTCAGGCTCTCTTTGGCTTCAATGTGCCGGCGCTGCGCGAAGAAATTACCGGCAACCTGCCTGTCCGTCTCAAGGCTATGATCATCCTTAAGACGTCCATGCTGAACGGCTGCGCCCATTGAATCAGTCACAATGTAACGCTCGGTCGAGGGTTGGGTTTTGACGAAACAATTATCGAGGCGCTTGAAGGTGATTTTCAGGCCTCCGACTTGCTGACACCACCGGAAAAGGCGGCGATCAAATGGGCTGAAGTACTTACAAAAATGACCTATCGGGGGCAGAATCCGGAGGCGATGCCCGAGCTGAAAAAGCACTTCAATTCGGCCCAGATCGTGGAAATCACGATGATTTCGGGGTTTTTCAATTTCTGGAACCGGTTCACCGACAGCTTGCAGATCGATATCGAGGACGCGCCGGTGATGAACAAGTTCACGAAGTCGGCGACAATCG
>JBLHHE010000038.1:0-9740 GCA_047616465.1 Alphaproteobacteria bacterium | reverse complement strand
CCGGCACGCTGTACAATATGCCGCCGCCGACCCAGGGGCTGGCCTCGTTGCTGATCCTCGGCGCCTTCGACCGGCTCGACTGCGCCCAAGCAGACGGGTTCGATTTCGTCCATTTACTGGTCGAGGCGACAAAGCAGGCGTTTGCTGTCCGCGATTTGCATATCACCGATCCGGTTTATATGGACGCCGATCCGGCGACATTTTTGCGCGATCCTGTGGTCGCCTCGTTGGCCGCCGCCGTCGACCCCGCAACCGCACGGCAATGGCAGCGCGGTGGCGATAAGGGTGACACGGTCTGGCTGGGCGCGATCGACCGGAACGGTATGGCGGTGAGCTTTATCCAGAGCGTCTATTGGGAGTTCGGCTCCGGTGTGGTGCTGCCCCAGACCGGCATCGCCTGGCAGAACCGGGGCGCCAGCTTCTCTCTGGAGCCCAACACGCGCAACGAATTGAAGCCGGGCCGCAAGCCATTCCACACTTTGAATCCGGCACTGGCGCGCCTGGCCGATGGCCGGGTGATGTCGTATGGCACCATGGGCGGCGAGGGCCAGCCCCAGACCCAGGCGGCGGTGTTCGCTCGCCACGTGCGGTTCGGTCAAAACCTGCAAGCGGCTATTTCCGCGCCCCGGTGGTTGCTCGGCCGCACCTGGGGCGATGACAGCAGCAACCTGAAAATCGAATCGCGGTTTCCAGCGGAACTCATCGAAGCATTGCGCGCTGCCGGCCACGATGTCGTCGAAGTCGAACCCTTCAGCGATCTGATGGGCCATGCCGGCGCCCTGGCGCGCGGGCCCGACGGTGTCATCGAGGGCGGTTTCGATCCGCGCAGCGACGGCCGCGCCGCCGGTTTCTGATCGGCCATGGATGACGTCCCGTTCACGCCCGAACATTTCACCCGGCTCGACAATTCCGATGATGGTGAATTTTATGCGCCGGCGCGCCTGGTAACGCATCTCGACGATCCCGGTATCGCCGCCCTATCCGATTTCTACCGCCGTTTCGTGCCTGCCGGCGGCGATGTTCTCGATCTCATGACGAGCTGGATTTCCCACCTGCCCGACGATGTGGCCTATGGTTCGGTAGCCGGCCTGGGCATGAACCGGGACGAGCTCGACGCCAATGAGCGGCTGGGCGAGCGGGTCATCCATAACCTTAACACCGCGCCTCGACTGCCGTTCGATGACGCGGCCTTCGATGCCTGCCTGATCGCGCTGTCGGTGCAATATCTGACCCAACCGCTTGATGTGTTCGGTGAAATCGCACGGGTGCTGAAGCCCGGTGGTGGTTGCGCCATCAGTTTTTCCAACCGCTGCTTTCCCACCAAGGCGGTGGAAATTTGGCGCGCGCTCAACGATTCCGGGCATATCTGGCTGGTGCAGGAATATTTCCGCCGCGCCGGCGGTTTCGACGAGGCCGTTGTCGAGGATCTGTCTTCCGGCGGCATGATGGCCGATCCGCTGTACGTGGTCACCGCGCGCCGGATGCGGTAAATCAGGGTCAAAGCTAGTTTTAAAAGCGCGGTCGCAGCCAACCAGGCGCGAACGTTTAACTTGTCGGGAGAGAATAACCATGACGATCGAGCTCTATCACACGCGGCATTCGACCTGCAGCCAAAAGGTCCGTCTGACGCTGGCCGAAAAGGGATTGCCGGAACGCGGCAAGGACTGGACCGAGCACGAAGTCGATCTCGGCAAGTACGAGCATCTGACGCCGGAATATCTGGCGCTGAACCCCAACGGGGTGGTGCCGACCTTCCTGCATGACGGCGAAGTGATCCTCGAATCCTCGGCCATCGTCGAATATCTCGATGAAATCATCCCCGAACCGCCGCTTTCGCCGCCCGATGCGCTGGGCCGCGCGCATATGCGCGCTTGGATGCGCTATATCGAGGAGGTGCCGACCATTGCCGTGCGCGTGCCGTCCTTCGCCAACCTGTTCGCACCGATGCGCTTCGCCAAGCTGAAGGACGAACAATTCCTCACCCATGCGGACCGGCTGCCCCTGCGCAAGGAATTCTACCAGCGCATGACCAAGGACGGCTTCGGCGAGAAGGATGTCGGCAATGCCTGCGAGCAGATCCGCCAGACCTGCGAGCGTATGCAGCAGGCCATTGAGGAGACCGGCGGCCCGTGGATCATGGGCGAACAATTCACCCTGGTCGATATCCTGGTGACGCCGGCAATCGACCGTATGGACGATCTGGGTTACGCCGATCTATGGGCCGATCTGCCACGCGTCGGCGAATGGTTCGAGCGGCTATGCGCGCGTCCGTCCTACAAGGCGGCCTTCTATCCTGGCGCGCGCGTATCCGATCGCTACAAGGATGATTTCCGCACCGCCGCCGATTTGAAGGCCGAGCGGGGATACTAGGGTCTACAAACCGTCATCCCGGACTTGATCCGGGATCCAGGAACACGCAACGATCGAGCGCGACAATGCGGACTGGCGCTATCTTTATCAGGATATGGCTTAATCGGGCCGTTCCCTGGATCCCGGATCAAGTCCGGGATGACGGATTATTGTTGGCGGTAGTCGCGTTAGGTGCCGATGAAGCGGTCATAATGTCCGAAGTTGGAGGTAGTGGTTTTGCCTCTGAGCGTCATCCCGCTCTAGGGTCTGTTGAGAATCGGGATTCTCAACAGACCCTAGAGCGGTATCGGGTAAGCGGTGCTATCATGAGATCCTCGCGCGGCGTATCGGAGGTAAACCGGCCTTGAGAGGAATATTCCCAACTCTGCTGGCGATCGGCTTCGGACTGTTCGTCCTGCGATTGGTGTGGACGACGCTCAACCGGGGTGCAAAGGAGCGCCGCGCAGCCCTGGGGGATGGCGCCATCGACCGCTCCGCCACCGAGCTAATCGAGCAACATGGCGACGCCGCCGCTGCCGCCGCCGCGAAGCTGGGCGCACAGTGCCTGGCCATCGGCGATTTCGAAGGCGAAGCCATCTGGAAACAGGTGACCAAGGCGATCGCAAAACTACAGTCGAGCTAAGCGCTGCAGACTGCCCTAAATCGTCGGGAAGGGACCGACCCGTGATTCGTAGGCCTGGGTTGCCGGATGCTCGATGATCGGCGTTACCTGGACGTTCATATACGGGTGCATGGGCAGCGACGAGATGGCGGCGTGGAATTCTTCGAGCGTGTCGGTTTCCCAGATCGAGAAGTTCGCGCGCGCGCCGACGACTCGCCAGATTTTGCGCAGATTGCCGGCCTGGATTAGCTCAATCGCCCGGCTGGCTTCGGCCTCGCCAATATTTTTTACTTTCGCCGGGTCCATGTCGCCCGGCAGCTCGACGGTAATTTGCACCATCAACAGCATGATTTTCTCTCCCTAATTATTACGGGTAGACGCCCAGCGCGCGTCCCCACAGATATTGCAGCGGCAGAATAACGATCACCGCGATGACAAAATAGACCGCCAACACCCGTACACCTGCACGAATTGGTACGCCGGCGATTGCCATGGTGATCACGATTGGCGGCGCCTGATGGGGCAGTGGGAAGACCATGAAGCTGGGCACCTCGGCGAACAGCACAGCGCGGATCGGCCAGTTGGTCGCCTGGGCGATGGCGTCGGCGAAGGTGGTCATGATCGGGGCCACGATCGGCGCGGTTGCCACCAGATTGATGGCGCCGCCGATGACGAAGATCTGGTAGAAGGTGAGCAGACCGCCATCGGCAGTCAGAGGTACATTGGCCAGCAGTAATTCGCCGAGCGCGGCACCCAGGCCGGTATGGTTGGCGATCGCGCCCATGCCGATGACCCCGGCGATGAACAGCCAGGGTCCATAATTTACATCGGCGGTCAGCACTTTCGACGACAACATGCCGATACGCGGCGTGATGCAGAGCAGGGCGGCCGCCATGGCGATCCAGGCTGGCGAAATGCCGTGCAGAGAATCGGTCATCCACAAGGCCAGCGCGACCACCAGGATGATGAGCAAGCGGCGCTCGTCGCCCGACCAGTCTGCGCCTTTCTCCGCGGCCCCGTCGGGTTGCGGTTGGGCACCGAACATAAAGGTGATCAGGGCGGTTTGAATCAACAAACCGAGGGCGCCGAGAATGGGGAAGTTCAGCAGCGTGTAGTCGAAATAGGTGAAACTAATCCCATGGATGCTTTCCGCCACCCCGGCGAACGCCATGCTGACCACGGTCGAGGGCAGGATACCGAAAGCGGGAACAGTCGAGCCCAGTGCGGCGGCAATGACCAATCCGAAGCGCGCTTGGGTGTTTTCGGCAAAGCCGAGCCGGTCGGCCAGGGCCATCGCCAGCGGCGCCATGAGCACGGCGCGCGCCGATGCCGATGGCATGAAGAACGCCAACACCACGCCGGCCAGCGCGATACCGAGCGCCATGCCGAAATAATGCGCTGGCAGATGCACCACCAAGGCCTGAACGGCTCGGGTCGCCAGCCCAGAGCGCTGCACCGCAATAGTAATAACCAAGCCGCCAAAGACCAGCCAGGTGGCGCTGGCGTGGAAGCCGGCGAAGACCACGTTTGGCGGGGCGATGTCGAGCACCACCGTCGCCGTAAACATAATCAGCGCGGTGATGTGGATGGGAATGGCGCCGGTCGCCCACAGAGCGACCGAGAACAGTACAATACCGGCGGCCTGCAATATCGACCCATCGGCGGTCCACAGCGGCGCGGCGACCAGGACGATGCTGACCAGCGTGGTGATCGTTGCGATTATCTGTGAGGCGCCAAAGGGCGACGCGGTGGCTTGCGTCATGGGCTGGTCCTGAAAAGTAAGGCGCCAGAGTTGGCGTCATGGGGCGGCTATAGCATAAGGCGCGGCCTTCAGACTTAGAAGGGGGGTCTACCCGTTTGCTGGTCCGCGAGCCCGGTGATATTGAAGTGAGCAGAAGATTTCGGCAAAGGAATACCGCAATGGCTGATACCCAAACCGACGGCCCGGTTCTCTACGACCGCGATGGCGATATCGCTGTTCTGACCCTAAATAATCCGCCGGTTAACGCCCTGGCGAAGGAAGTTCGTGTCGCCCTGGCGCGCCATTTGCAGACCGCGGTCGACGATGCGCAAGTCGCCGCGATTGTGCTCTGCGGCAACGGCCGCAACCTGTGCGGCGGCGCCGACATTCGTGAATTCAACACGCCGGCGCGCGATGTCAAACCCATGAGCCGCGATCTGATGAACCTGCTGGAGGATTGCGCCAAGCCGGTGGTGGCGGCGATCCATGGCCCCACCCTGGGCGGTGGTCTGGAGCTGGCCCTGGGCTGCCACTACCGGGTCGCCGATCCGGCGGCGCGCGTGGGTCTGCCAGAGGTCCAGCGCGGCGTCATTCCCGGCGCCGGCGGCACCCAGCGCCTGCCGCGGTTGATCGGTCTGGCGCCGGCGTTGGACATCATTACCACCGGCGTTCCGGTCGATGGGGTGCGGGCGAAAGAGCTGGGAATCGTCGATGCCGTGGCGACCGGCGATGTTCGCGCCGACGCTATCGCCTTCGCCCGCCAAATCGTCGCCGACAATCGCGGGCCGCGGCGGATCAGCGCCATGAAGGTGGCCGGCGATGCGGCGGAAAACGCCAACATTATTGCAGAGTACCGCGCCAAGCTGACCAAGACCGCGCGCGGCCTGTTAGCGCCGTTTCACTGCCTGGAAAGCGTTTCCAACGCGGTGACCCTGCCCTTCCAGGAGGGCTGGGAGCGCGAGGCCGAATTCAGTCGCATCGCCATGGCGTCGGCGGAGTCCCGCTCGCTGGTCCATGCCTTCTTCGCCGAGCGCCAAGTGACCAAGATTCCCGATATTCCCGCCGATATAGCGCTCCGCCCCATCAACAAGGCCGCGATCATCGGCGCCGGCACCATGGGCGGTGGCATCGCTATGTCGTTCGCCAATGCCGGTATCCCGGTGACCGTGATCGAGGCCTCGCAAGATAATCTTGAGGGCGGCATGAAACGCATGGCGGCGAACTATGACGCCACCCGCAAGCGCGGCCGGCTCAGCGACGACGAGATGGCGGCGCGCCTGGGCCGCATTACGCCGTCGACCGATTACGCCGACATGGCCGACGCCGACATCGTCATCGAGGCGGTGTTCGAGGAAATGGACGTGAAGCGCGCCGTTTTCACCGAGATCGACCGCTTTGCCCGCGCCGACGCGATTCTGGCGACCAACACCTCGACCCTCGATGTGGACGAGATTGCGCGGGTTACGTCGCGGCCCGAAAGCGTGCTGGGCACCCATTTTTTTAGCCCGGCAAATGTGATGACCCTGCTCGAAGTGGTGCGCGCCGAGAAGACCAGCAAAGACGTCGTCGCCTCGGTGATGGCGATGGCCAAGGCGATCAACAAGGTGGGGGTGGTGGTCGGCGTGTGCGACGGGTTCGTCGGCAACCGCATGTTGGCGCCCTATTTTCGCCAGGGCGATTTTCTGGTCGAGGAGGGCGCGCTGCCCCAGGATGTTGACCGGGTGATCGAGGAATATGGCTTTCGCATGGGCCCGTTCCGGGTGTCCGATCTGGCTGGGCTCGATATCAGTTGGGCGATCGAAAAACGCCGCGCCGAAACCCGGCCGGCCGATGAACGGTTCTCGCCGCTGCTCGACAGAATTTGCCAGCTTGGCCGCTATGGCCAGAAAACCGGCGCCGGCTGGTACCGCTATGAGGATGGCCGCACGGCGCTGCCCGACCCGGTGGTCGAAGACCTCATCGTCGCCCGCTCGCGCGAGATGGACTTGAACCGCCGGCCCATCGGCGATGACGAAATTCTCGAGCGCTGCCTCTATTCGATGATCAATGAAGGCGCGAAGATCCTCGAAGAGGGACTGGCGATCCGCGCCTCGGACATCGATGTCATCTGGCTAAACGGCTACGGCTTCCCGCGCCACCGCGGCGGCCCGATGTTCTATGGCGACACGGTCGGTCTGCGAAAGGTCTGCGATACGCTGGACCGCTGCCACCGCGAATGGGGCGATAAGTGGGAACCCGCCGCCCTGTTGCGCCAACTCGCCGACGCCGGCTCTAGTTTTGCGGCGTGGGACAAACAGAAGGTGGGATAAAATTTTAATCCTCACCCTACATCGGCTCGATGATCCACTCGATGGTGAGGTCGACGCCGGCGTCGCGGATGAGATTGCTGACCGGGCAGCGCTGTTCGACGTTTTTCTCCAGTTTGGCGATACGGTCGGGCGGCTCGTTGGTCTGGATCGTCTTCGTTACCACAACCTTCTCGAAATAGGGCCGCACGCCTTTGACTCCGGCGGGTCCACGGGTGTCGATCTGGGCATCGCAAGTATAATCGATAGCGCCGTATTCGAATTTGAGGATCTTGGCGACGGCATGGGTGATCACGGCGTCGCAGCCGACCAGGCCGCCCATCACCGTCTCGACCGGCGTCGGGCCCTCGTTGGTGCCGCCGCGCTCGATCGGATGGTCGATCACCAGGTCCGGGGTGTCGCGTACGGAGACGACGGTCTTGTCGCCACCTTCATTGTGGGCGGTGAGATTGCGGTAGGTTAGTTTCCGCGCATTGGGGTCGACGGTGGGTTCGATAAGATCTGTGTTTGACATTTTTTGCTCCTAAGTACGGGAAACTGGAACGAGCCAGTTTAAACAATCACAGTCGCCCCGCCGTCGATGACGATGGTCTGGCCGGTGATCCAGCGGGCGGCGTCGGACGCCAGATAGACCGCCGCGCCGGCGATGTCTTCGGGCTCGCCGAGGCGGCGCAGCGGCGTCGAGGCGATACGCGGCTCGGCATAGGCCGGGTCTTCCCACAGGGCGCGGGCGAAATCGGTCTTGACTAGCCCGGGCGCGATGCAGTTGACGCGAATATTGTCGGGGCCCAGCTCGATCGCCAGATTACGGGCGAGTTGAATGTCGGCGGCCTTGGAGATGCCGTAGGTGCCGATCACGCCCGAGCCGCGCAGGCCGCCGATCGATGAGATGTAGATGATCGCGCCGTCTTTGCGCGCCCGCATTTCCGCGCCGACCATCTGCGCCAGCCACAGGTTCGATTGGATGTTGGTGTGCATCACCTTGGCGAAAATCTCGTCGGGGATTTCCATCGATGGGCCGTAATGGGGGTTGATGGCGGCGTTGCCGACGACGATGTCGATCTTTCCCCACGCCTTGCGGGTCTCGTCGACCAGATTTTGCATCTCTTCCTTGCGGCCGACATTGCAGGAGATGCCGAGCACCTCACTGCCGCCGTCCGCCAGTTCCTTTGCGGTTTCCGCCACCCGGTCTTTATCGCGGCTGGACACCACGACTTTGGCACCCTGATCGGCCAGGGCGGCGGCGATGGCCTTGCCGATCCCCTTGGTCGAGCCGGTGACAATGGCGACCTTGCCGGATAAATCGAATAGATGTGACATCATGGTTCCCCCTTAGCGGCCAGTTGACGCTATTCTATACCGGGAACACCGAGGAGAGCAGTGCTATGGATTTCGAATTATCATCCCGTACCCAGGAATTGCAGGCCAAGCTGGGCGCCTTCATGGACGAACATGTCTATCCTAACGAGGAGACCTATGAGGCACAGCTCAACGGGCAAGGCGACCGTTGGCAATTGCCCCAGATCGTCCAGGACCTCAAAAAGAAAGCGCAGGGGCAAGGTCTGTGGAACTTGTTCCTGCCCGATGCCGAACATGGCGCCGGCCTGACCAACGTTGAATACGCGCCCTTGTGCGAAATCATGGGCCGGGCGCATTGGGCGCCGGAAATCTTCAACTGCTCCGCGCCCGATACGGGCAACATGGAAGTGCTGCATATGTACGGCACGCCGGCGCAGCAGAAAGAATGGCTCGAGCCGCTATTGGCCGGTGAAATCCGTTCCGCCTTTGCCATGACCGAGCCGGCGGTTGCGTCTTCCGACGCGCGCAACATCGAATGTTCGATCAAACGCGACGGCGACGAATATGTGGTCAACGGCACCAAATGGTGGACCTCGGGCATGGGCGACCCGCGCTGCAAGATCATGATCGTCATGGGCAAGACCGACCCCAAGGCGCAAACCTACGCGCAGCAGTCGCAAATCCTGGTGCCGTCGGATACGCCGGGGGTCACGATCAAGCGCATGCTGCCGATCATGGGCTATGACGACGCGCCGCACGGCCATGGCGAGGTGGTGTTCAGCGATGTGCGGGTGCCGGTGGAGAACATGTTGCTGGGCGAGGGGCGGGGATTTGAGATTGCCCAAGGCCGCCTCGGGCCAGGCCGCATTCACCATTGCATGCGGGTCATCGGGGTGGCCGAACGGGCGCTCGAGCTCATGTGTCGGCGCGCTGCCGAGCGCGAGACCTGGGGCCGTCTGTTGGCCGATCGCAGCATTACCCAGGAACGCATCGCCCAATCGCGCATCGATATCGATATGTGCCGCCTCCTGGTGATGAAGGCAGCGTGGAAAATGGACACGGTGGGCAACAAGGAGGCGCGCCAGGAAATCGCCATGATCAAGGTCGCGGCGCCGAAGATGGCGCTTGAGGTGATCGACCGGGCGCTACAGATACATGGCGGCGGCGGCATGTCGGACGATTTTCCGATCGCTTACATGGCCGCCCACACCCGCGCCATGCGGCTGTTCGATGGACCCGACGAGGTGCACCGCCAGCAGATCGCGCGGATGGAATTGAAGCGCCAAATCGGTTGGCCGAAGACCCAGAAAGCGGCCGAGTAGGCCCGCGCTAACCACCAAGGGAAAAGCTGATGTTCTGGCGCATGCTCGCCACCGTTTTGATTCTGCCGGGAACGGCGCTGGTATTCGTTCCCGGTGCGATC
>JBLHHE010000037.1:0-9915 GCA_047616465.1 Alphaproteobacteria bacterium | reverse complement strand
TTTCCCGCTCTGGCCGGTCCGACAACCGGCAGTTCCGGTCCCGCTCAAAGGGCGTCTATGAAATTTGCCGGCGCCTTGCGGGCAATCGGTGGTGATGCATGTATCGCTGCTGCACAGCGCATCGAGGCAGGCGCAGGAGACATTGGAGGCATCAGCCTTCACCTTCGACGCGCGGGTCTGAATACGGCGGATGCCATGGTTCTTGCCCGGGTAATGAGCGATCTGACGGACGAGGAAGCATTAACCCTCGGATCGCTCAGCCTTAGTTACAATCCCGGGATAGGCGACGCCGGCGCATCGGTCGTTGCCCAGGCGCTGCCTGCCACGATTACAGAGCTTGGCCTTGTCGGGTGCGGGATAGGAGATCAGGGAGGCGAGGCATTGCTGCACTGGGCCAAAAATGCGTCCGGGCTCCGCATGATCTGCGTGGAAGACAACCAATTTTCCGATGAAACCAAGACCCGATTTGTCGAACTCGCCCGGGCGAAACATAACCTCTTTGTCGTAGTGTAACCGACTGTGTCAGGACGGCTCAGCGTCTGACTTGAGATTAAAAGTCTGGCTACGTGCACCGACCTTCTCCCGCCTCACTTGGACTTGCCACTTTCCGTTTCTTTTTCTGATAGTTGCCAACACAAATCTCCTCGTTGCTGTGCCACAGGTGTGACAGCTTGATTTGCATTGGTTTCTGGTGTTTCCCGGTAGACTCTAAGCCATTGAAACGTAGGGTAAAAATTGGTCGGGGAGAGAGGATTCGAACCTCCGGCCCCTACGTCCCGAACGTAGTGCTCTACCAGGCTGAGCTACTCCCCGACCGGCGGCGTTTCTATACACACCGCGCCGGTTATTGGCAATGACCCGTCCGGCGATGAGGGAAGCTCCTGCTTCGACAAGCTCAGCATGAGGACTGTTCTTTGTTGGAGGGTATCCGCCGTTCCCTACCGCACCACCAGCACCGAGCCCTCGAAGTGGCGCACCACGCGCGCGGCGTTGGGGCCCAGCAGGAAGTCTTTCAACTCGGGCCGGTGGGCGGCGAGCAGGATAAGGTCGGCCTTGATCTCGTGGGCCACGCGCAGAATCTCGTTATAAACCGAACCATGCCCGACAATGTGCTGCACCGCCACGCCCTCGGGCACTTGGTCGCGCACGAACTCGTGGAGCTGGGTGCGGGCGCCCTCCAGGGCCTTTTCCTCGAACCCCTCGGGGAAGTACGAGCCGACGATCGACATGCCGAAATCGGGCACCACGTTCAGCACATGCAGGGTGCTGCCGAACGCCTTGCAATAGTCCAGCGCCGTGGGCAACGCCTTGGTCCACGAGCTGTCCTGGTTCAGATCGATAGGAAACAAAATATTCTTGTACATGTCCCTCTCCCTATCCTGCTTGAGCGAGCGGCTCGCCCGGCCCGCGCTGTTTTCGCCGTCGCTTTTGGTAGAAATACAGCGCGAAGTAGATCGCCACCGCCACCGCTTGGATCAGTTGGCGCGGCACGTCGATTTCGTCGGAAACCAATGCCGGGCGGAACATCAAAATCGACACGGCCAGCAACAGCAGGCGCTCCGGCCAATTGCAATCGTCGGCGAAGAAGCCCTGCATAAACGAGGCGAACGCGAAGATCGCAAACAGCGAGATAAAGAACACCCAGGCCAGCATGAATATATTGTTGAGCCAGATGATGTCGCCGTTGGCGGCCACGCCCGAAATCATCAGCAACTCGGTGTTGAAGATAAACACGAAGGGCAGGATCGCGGTGCGCATATCGTAGGTGAAACCCTGGATGCCGGTCTTGATCGGGTCCGATCCGGCGATCGCCGCGCCAGCATAGGCGGCCAGACCCACCGGCGGGGTGTCGTCGGCCAGAATACCAAAATAGAACACGAACAAATGGGCGGCGACGACCGGGAAGATCAGCCCGGCATTGCCGCCGAGTTCGACGATCACCGGCGCCGTCAGGGACGCCATCAAAATGTAGTTGGCCGTGGTCGGCAGACCCATACCCAAAATAAGGCTGGTGATTGCCGTGAACACCAGCATGAGGACAACGTTGCCGCCCGCAAGCTGCTCGATCAGAGCCGTGAAGCGGCCTGTAAGACCCGTGCTCGTGACGACCCCGACGATGATGCCCGCCGCCGCCGTCGCCACGCCGACGCTCATCATCGAGCGTGCCCCGGCGATCAAGCCTTGCCAAATGTCCATAAGGCCGCTGAGGAAGGCGTCGCTGAGCAGAGGCCAAAGCCGGGCATCGGCGTCGACGCTGCCGGCCCTCTTGTGGGCGCCTAGGGCCAGGTAGGCGATGATCGGGCGTTGGATGATCATGATCACGGCCAATGCCTCGATGGCGGTGAGCGCGGAGAAGATCGGCGAGCGCCGGACGATCACCAGGAAATAGATCAGCGTTATCAGCGGCACCAGATAATGCAGGCCGTTCAAGAATGTTTTGAGCAGCGGCGGCAGTTCGCTTTTCGGGATCACCCGCAAATTGAGCTTCAGCGCCTCCAGATGGACCACATAGAACAGCGCCATATAGGAGATGATCGCCGGGAACAGCGCCGCGCGCACCACATCGAGATAGGGAATGCCGATCAGGTCGGCCATGATGAAGGCGGCCGCGCCCATGATCGGCGGCATCAGCTGGCCATTGGTCGAGGCCGCAACTTCGATGGCGGCGGCCTTATAGGCCGGTAAGCCAACCTTTTTCATCAGGGGAATAGTGAAGGTGCCGGTGGTCACCACATTGGCGATCGACGAGCCCGAGACCAACCCGGACAGGCCCGAGGCGACGACCGCCGCTTTGGCCGGACCGCCGGTCTTGTGGCCGAGCCCGGCAAACGCCACGTCGATGAAATATTTGCCGGCGCCGGCCCGGTCCAGCAGCGTTCCGAACAATACGAACAGGAAGACGAAACTGGTCGATACGCCCAGGGGTACACCGAAGATACCGGTCGTCGACATGTACATATCGTTGATGAAGAAATCGAGCGGGATGCCCCGGTGGCGCAGGATATCGGGCATATACGGGCCGACGAAGGCGTAGGCGATGAAGACCATACAGATGATGCTCAGCGCCGGGCCCAGGCAGCGCCGCGCCGCCTCGAGCAGCAGCACCAAAGTGATCACGCCCATTATCACGTCGATCAGGCTGGGCAGCCCCTGGCGGGTGATGATGCCCTCGAAGTCCCACCAAATGAACAACGCGCCGGCGGTCGCCACGATTGCCAGCACAATATCGATCGGTGGAATATATTCGCGGTTAGGCCGCGCCTTGCGCAGGAACGGCAGGATTGCGCGCAGGCCGCGCACCCAGCGCGGCGGGTTGTGGTAGTCGTAGGCGGGATAGGCCAGAAACACCAAGGACAGCGCAAAGCCCAAATGCCAGGAGCGGGCAATGAACGAGTTGATTGGGTTTTGCGCGATATAGAGCTGGTATACCGACCAGGCGACCGAAATCGCGATAATGGCGCCGACAGCGATGCGGCTGTTGGGACTGCGCGGGCCGCTTTCGACTTGGGCGACGAGATCTTCTGCGGTTCTATTTGGGGCCGGTTCGCCTGAATCGCTCGCCGTGCCGTTTTGATCCGCGCTCATTCCGACCCCCCAGAAAAATGCTTGGCTATGTTGTAAGTAAAAACGGGCGGTGCCCTAAAGCACCGCCCGGTAACAGGTTGGACTACATCCAGCCGCGTTCTTTGTAGTACTTGATAGCGCCCGGATGCAGCGGTGCGGAAAGCCCCTTCAGCATGTCGGCCGGATCAAGAATGCGGAACGCCGCGTGGGTTCCCTTCAACTCGTCGAGATTTTCGAAGATGGTCTTGGTGTAATCATAGACCGTCTGGTCATCGACATCGGAGCTGGTCACCACCGTTGCTTTGACCGCATAGGTCTCGAACGCATCGACGCCCTTGATCATACCGGCCGGATATTTGGCCAGCACATAGTACGGCTTGTCGGAAATGAACTTCTTGATGGCGTCGGAATTGATATCGATTATATCGATATCGGTCGAATTCGCCGGTTCCTCGATCGCCGCGCTCGGCATGCCGACGGTGTAAATAAACGCATCGATCTTCTTATCGACTAGCGCGCGGGAGGCTTCGCCCTGCTGCAGGCCCTCGGCCTTGATGTCCTTGGCCGGGTCGATGCCGTAGAGCGGCAACAGATCCATCGAGTTGCCACGCTGGCCGGATCCGGGGTTACCGATATTGACGGTCTTGCCCTTCAGATCGCCGACGCTCTTGATGCCGGTATCCGTGCGGGTCACCAGCAACACGGCCTCGGGATGGGCCGAGAACACACTGCGCAGCTTACTCACCGCCTTGCCGTCCCAATCGGCCTTGCCGTTGGCGGCCTGCCAATTACGATCGGACTGGGCGACGCCGAAGTCGAGCAGACCGCGGTTCACGGCGTTGACGTTGAACACCGAGCCCAGCGCCGGACGTCCGACGCAGTTATATTTGTCGCCGGCATGCTTGTTCATAATCTGACAGGTCTGCAAGGCGACCTGATAGTAAACGCCGGTCACCGAACCGCCGCCGATCAGAATGTCGCGCGATTGCGCCTGGGCGTCTGTCGAACCGACAGCCGACGCGCCAAACGCCATCGCGGCCACCGCGGCAGCCGTCATAATTCCTTTACGATATTGGGACACTAGTTCTCTCCTTCTTGCTCTCTTGCCCTGATTTATTGTTCTTTTGCCGACGCCCGCGTGTGGACACCGGATAATCGTATTTTGGATCGTTAGCTTACACAGAAATCCGGCACGGAGTCACACGGGCGGGCTCAACCCTTAGTAGGACTCAACGCCGAACGCTTACGAGCCTTGCCGATTGGCAAAATAGCTTGCCGCCGCCGGGTGCAACGGCGCCGACAGCCCCTCGCGCGCCATTTGTTTCGCTTCCAGCCAGGTCAGGGCCGGATGCAACGCCCGAAAGGCCTCGAAATTCTCGAATATTGCCGTAACGACAGCCTTCACCGCTGTGTCGGGTACATCGGTCCGCGTCACCAGGGTCGCACCCACGCCAAAGGTTGGCACCGCGGCGTCTATGCCGGCATAAATCCCCGCCGGGATTTCGGCCTTCAGATAGAAAGATCTGTCGGCCAACAGCTGATCCACTTCCGGCCCGGTCAGCGGCAGGAACGACACTTCGCATTGGCTAGTCAACGCCGCCAGGGTCGCCGAGGGGCTGCCGACGGCATAAACCGCTGAATCGATTTCATCATTGCAGAGCGCGGCGGTTTGTTGCGGCGCCGCCAGTTCCTGTACCTCGCCGAAGTCTGTCATCGACCAGCCGAGGGCGCCTATCAACGCCTCCATCATGCCTCGTCCGGCGGTCGCCGGGGAGCCAACGCTGACCCGCTTGCCTCTCAGATCAACCAGCGCTTTGATACCGCTGTCCCGGCGCACCGCAATCACCAGCGGTTCGGCGTAGAGGGCAAAAACCCCAGCAAGTGAGACAAAAGGCGTCGGGTCGGTGAAAAACTCGGCGCCAGTATGGGCCCAGAACTGCCAGTCGGATTGAACGATCGCGAAGTCTGTGCGTTTAGCCCGCAGCGCCTCGAGGCTCTCCTTCGAGCCCGTGCCTGGAACAACGACGCAGGTGGCATCGTCGGTGCCACGGGCGCCATTTACCACCTGACAGATCGCGCCGGCGGTAGGGAAGTAAACACCCCCCACCTTGCCGGTGCCGATAATAAATGTTTCGAGTTCCGCCGCCTTGGCACCGGTGGCAACCCCGCCCCCCGATACGGCGAGCAAGAGGGTAACCAGACCGCAAGCGGCCAGAAAACGTAAAGAGTACTGAAAGTGCATAAGTGTGACGGCCTCTGTTGAATTACTTTTGCGACCCGGCAATTGCGGCGTCGATGGCGACGCCCAATCGGGCAACGATCTCGTCGATCTGGCTCTCGGAGACAATATAGGGCGGCGCCAGCAAAATGTGGTCACCGACGCGCCCATCGATGGTGCCTCCGGCCGGATAGCACATCAAGCCATTATCCATCGCCGCGGCCTTGATGCGCGCGTGGAGGCGCAGGCTGGGGTCGAAGGGCGCCTTCGTTGTCCGGTCGGCGACCAGCTCGATGCCGCGAAACATGCCCCTGCCTCTTATATCGCCGACATGGGGATGGCCGCCAAACGCGGTTTGCAAACCGTCGGCGAAGTAGGCCCCCAAGCGGCGAACATTCGCCATCATCGCCGGATCCTGCAGTTTCTGTTGCACCACGATGGCCGCGGCGCAGGACGTCGCATGTCCCATGAAAGTGTGGCCGTGCTGGAAAAAGCCCGACCCGTCGTAAAACGCCCGGAATATATCCTCGCGCAGCAAGACAGCACCGATCGGCTGATACCCCGCCGCCAGACCTTTGGCCACCGCCACTAGATCGGGTACGATACCTTCTTGCTCAAAGGCGAATAGGGTACCGGTCCGGCCGGTGCCGCACATCACCTCGTCGAGCACCAGCAGCACGCCGTACTTGTCGCAAATTTCGCGCACAAGCTGGAAGTATCCGGCTACCGGCGGCACCGCCCCGCTGGTCGCCCCCACCACTGTTTCAGCAACAAAGGCCGCGGCGGTCTCGGGGCCAAGCTCGAGGATTTTAGCCTCCAGTTCGTCGGCCAGCCGCGCGGTGTATTGATCGTCGCTTTCACCGCCGCGCCGCTCGCGATAGGCGTAACAGGGGCTCACATGGTGGCTTTCCGCCATCATCGAGCGAAACGGCGCGCGGCGCAGCTCGTTACCGCCAACCGCCAACGCCCCCAGTGTGTTGCCATGGTAGCTCTGCCGGCGGGCGATAAAGTGGCGCCGCGCGGGTTGGCCGATTTCGACGAAATATTGGCGCGCCATTTTAAGCGCCGTCTCGATCGCCTCCGACCCGCCCGAGACCAGGTACACGCGATCGAGACCGGCAGGGGCCCCGGCGACGATCAAATCGCCCAACTGCTCCATCGGTTCGGTGGTAAAAAACGACGAGTGGACGTAGGCCAGGCGACCGGCCTGTTTCTGGATCGCGGCGGTAATTTCGGCGTCGCTGTAGCCCAGACATGAAACAGCGGCGCCGCCCGACGCATCCAAGTAGCGCTTGCCGTGGCTATCGATTACGTAAGGTCCATCCCCTCCGACGGCGATCGGCAAATCGGCGTGGGCATGGCGGTGCAAAACGCGAGTGTGCGGCGCCGGCAGGCTCGCTGCGCGGCGTTGACCCTTCGGACCGGGCGTCATAACAAAGCTCGCGTTATTTGCGCGGCAACCGGAATTTATCGGCTTCTTTGTGTTCCGTGGCGTCGGGCTGGTCGGTCAAGCCGGAAGAGGGCCGGGCAATGCGGGGTTCGGGCATTGTGCCGGCAGGCCAATAAGTATCGAAGCGATCGAGTTGGAATTCGCTCTCCGCAACCGCGTCGAGAGCGCTCTGTCCGCCCTGCGCCAACATTTGCGCCACCAGCGCCTGTGCGATGGCGATCGCCGGCACGACGGATTTGAACAAAGCTGGACCGTCGGTTCCCACCAATAACAGATGCGGTGTTAGCGCAGCCAATGGCGACACCAGACTGTCGGTGACGGCAACGACTTCAGCGCCCTGCTCTACCGCATAGGTCGCGGCTTGAATAACTTCGCTGGAATAGGGATCGAGAGAGAAAATCAGCATCGCGTCTTCTGGGCCGATGCCGCGCAGGCCATCCGCGAATGTTCCACCGGGGGCATCGAGAAGCACATTATTGTCGCGGAACAGGGAGCAGGCATAATGGGTGTAGAACGCGGCCGGATACAGGCTGCGCATTCCCATAATATAAAGCCGGCGGGACTTGGCCAGCACCGTTGAGGTTGCCGCCAGGCCGTCGCCACCGATTGCCTGCAGAGTCAGCGACAGATTTTCCCGGTCAGCGGCAATCATTTCACCGGCCAGATGGGTCAGGGCCCGCCCGCCACTGCGCCGGCCGGTACGCTCCTGCAATTGCCGCGCCCGACGGCCATAGCCGCTGGGTTGCCGGCGCAACTCGTCCCGGAACGGGGCGCGCAAATCCTCGTAACCCTCGAGGCCCAGCTTCTGCGCCAACCTGACCATGGTCGCGGGCTGAACACCCGCCCGCTGAGCCAGTTGGCGCATCGATGTGAAGGCAATTTCGTCCGGTCGTTCTAGGATATATTTTGCGCCGCGCTGCAACTGTGGGCTCAGCGAGTCGTAAACTTCGCGCAATCCAGTCAAAAAACTAGCGGCGGTGAGCGTCTCTTCAGGGTTCATCTCAAAATCTGCCGACATGGTCTGTTTCTCGTCTTGGCATTTCAGTGGATGCCCCTATAAAAACAGCTTGGCGCCATTTTGCAACACTTGTTTCATTAGACTATCGCCATACTTGTTTCATTAGACTATCGCCATAATAGAAAATTTGCTCTCATACTTTAGTAAAAAGAGCGGTATTATCGCCTGCCACTCAACGTTCTCGCCAATTTCGAGGCTTAGCTTTTTAGGTGGCGATTTTTCCGCCCAATTCGTCGTCGATGAAGCTTTGGATCACTTCTTCGATGGACTCGTCGGGCTGAAATCCAAGCTCGCGCCCGCGCACGCCATCGGCGAACCAGGGCCAGCTATCGACCATCCATTGAATTTGCGCGTCGGGCTGCCACGAAATCCGGTCGGCGACCTTATCGCCGGCGATCTCGCGCAATGCCGCCACCATCTCGCCGATCGACGGCGAGATACCATTCATCATCACGGCGCGCCGGAACCCCAGTTGCTCGGCGTCGGCGTTATGGACGTCGATGAATGCCTGCACCGCGCGCCGCGGCGACAGGATCAACATGCGCGTTTCCGCGCTCACCGGGCAATTTACCGTTTCGCCCTGCAACGGCTCGCGCAGGATCGAACTGGCAAACCCCGACGCCGCCATGTTCGGCTTGCCGGGACGCACGACGATGGTCGGCAGGCGCAGACTACGGCCATCGAAGAAGCCCTTGCGGCTGTAATCGTTGACCATCAGCTCGCCGGTCGCCTTTTGCGCCCCGTAGGAGGTCTGCGGCGTCAGCGGCGTATCGTCGACGATGTCGCGAAAGCCGCCATAGACCGCCAGCGAACTGGTGAACACCACGCGCGGGGTGCCGGTGCTGGCGCGGCAGGCCTCGAAGACGTTACGCGCGCCGTCCAAATTGACCTGGTAGCCCAAGTCGAAATCGGCCTCGGCGCCGCCGCTGACCACCGCGGCAAAGTGGAATATCGTATCCACGCTATCGTCGATCACCTGGCGCGCTACGGCGGCATCGCAAATGTTAGCGCTCACAACCTCGACCCGGGGGTCTTCAGGCGGCGGCTCGGCCGGCGCGAAGGCATCGACCAGGGTCAAATGCTCGAGGGGTTCCGTTCGGCCAGACGGGCCAATCAGCTCGTCGGCGGCCAGCAGGCGCAACGCCAACCGGCGCCCCAGCATGCCGGTGCCCCCCGTAATCACGACTTTCATGGTGCGGCGTCCCCTATTATGTGCGCTAAGACAATGCCGGCTCGAGCCGGTCGAGCGCCTCTGACAATACTTCCGGCTCGGAGGCAAAGCACAGACGAAGCCAGCCCTCGCCGGCCTCGCCAAAGGCGCGGCCGGGTGCCAGACCAACCCCGGTGGTGGCGATCAAATGTTTGGCGTATTCCAAACTTTCGGTCATGCCGTCGACGGCAAAGAAGGCATAGAACGCCGCTTCCGGGCGCGACAGGCTTACCTTGGGCATCGCCGCCAGCCGCTGGAACACCATATCGCGGTTGTGCCGGTAGCCTTCGACCATCTGCGTTATGAATTCGTCGCCGTCGCGCACCGCGACCACACCGGCATGCTGCACGAAGGTTGTCGGCGAGGCGATGTTGAACTCGTTAAGGATGGAAAACACATCGCCCAGTTCAGGCGGATGGGTCAGCCAGCCGAGCCGCCAGCCGGTCATCGACCAG
>JBLHHE010000036.1:0-9927 GCA_047616465.1 Alphaproteobacteria bacterium | reverse complement strand
GGGCGTGTGGTGAATTTCGACGAATTCGCCTAAGCCCCGTTGCTTGGCGACCCGGGGTTCAATCTCTTCCCTGTCGCCAAATAACAGAAAACGGACATTCGGATGCCGGCGGCGCGCAATATTGGCGCCCGCGACCACGATGTGCGGCGCGTTATCACCGCCCATTGCGTCCAAGGCGATAGTGACGGGCTCTTTCAATTGAGACCGCTTTCCAGCCGGACCGAGCGGCTTGCGCTATTGTTAGATTTTGTCTTTAACCTGAATGACTTGCCGGCCTTTGTAAAAGCCAGTTTTCATGTCGACATGATGGGGCCGATGATATTCGCCGGTCGTCTGATCTTCGACATAGGTCGGCGCTTTAAGCGCGTCGTGGGAGCGGCGCTCGCCGCGGCGGGCTTTGGATATCTTCTTCTTTGGAACAGCCATGATCTTTTCCTTTGCAGCAGGCCCTACCCTCGGCATACGCCAGCGCGATAGGAAGCAGGTAATTAGCCAATAAACGGCCCGGTCGCAAGGGACTAACAGATCTATAGGCGATATCGTTTAATTCTTGTCCGGCTCACGCAGCTGGGCCAAGGCGGCAAAAGGGCCGTCCTTGGGCGTTTTAGAAGGATATTGGTCGGTTTGGCTATCGGCGTCGGGGGCCCGCGGATAAGGGTCTATGGAGAGCGATAAAAACTGCGCCAGCAGCTCACCGACATCGATTGAGTCGCCAATCACGGGTTCCGGCGGCTCAATATCGTCGGGGCCGATTTCCAGGTCATCTTCCACATCTGCCGGGCGCAAGGTGTATAGCTGATCGAACGAGGCGGACACGGTCGAGCTGATCGGCTCCAGCGTCACAACGCATTGCTGTACGATCTGTGCCTGTACATGTCCTTCGGCCACGATTTCGCCGGAAGGGTCCTCGCGAACCGTCACCTGAGCTTCCAAGGCGTCCAGCGAAATCAACCCGTACCGCGCCGCCAACGCCTCTCGTTCGGCCTGGGTCGTCACGATCGCTATTTTATGTTCCGGTGAATCGCTAAACTCCGCCAACCGAAACAGCCGCGAGAGTTCCACCGGTGCGTTGTCTAAGGGGGCGTCGTTCATAACCGTGCCTCCGGCTCTGCAGTTACCTGCGGAAAGTCCACGCGCCCCAACATGATCTCGGGCGTCGTTTGCGCATCGAGCGTCGCAATCGTGGCCTCAATATACGAGATCATCGCTACAACCTGCTCGTCGGACACCGTCGCCGAAGCATAAAGGTTGCGCCTCAGAGCGTCGCCTAGTTCCGCAGTTCCGCTGGCGAAGCCTGTCTCATAGGCATCGATGCGGCCATAAAGCTGGCGTGCCAGCTTTTTGACGCGCTTGCCAATCCCCATATCGCCGATCCCTTGTTCGCGCATTGTGCGGTCGAAATCGCCAAACATCAGGTCGTGGACCGACTGGGACAGATCCTTGCCAGCGTCGTCGGTTTTGCCAAGGCGGCGAAACAGCAGGTAAGAATGCAGGCAGATCATTTCGAACCGACCCAGCTCGGTATCGGGAACGCCGAACGACAGATAGAACTCGGGACTTCGCGCGTGGGCGACCAAGTCGTTATAGAGCTTCGCCGCAACATCGTGGCGTTTCCGCCGTACATTGAACCATTTGAACATCAGTTTACCGAATTAGTCGCTTATCAGCGGATTAGTTGACATGAAGGAAGGCGCAGTGCAAATGTCGCGCCTTAAAATAACACCCTCGATTATCATGGACGATGTGGCAATGCTGCGGTTCAAAACTAGAGCAGTATCCGGCCGATCGACACGCGCATGGCGAAACATGGCGCTGGTCGTGGCGGTCGGCGTGTTGAGCGCCTGTACGCCTGTCATCAATGTTCATGGTCAAACGCCCGACCCAGAGGATCTGGAACTCGTCGAGGTAGGGCAGTCAACACGGCGCGACGTCGAACAACGCCTCGGCACAGCCTCGACCAGCAGCGTCTTCTCCGACAACGTCTGGTATTATTATACCGAGACCACCGAAACGGTCGCGTTCTTCGCGCCCGAGGTCAAGGAACGCAAAATCATTGCCATCGTGTTCGCGCCGGATGGCCGGGTCGATAATATCGCTACCTATACCAAGGCCGACGGCAAGGAAGTCAAAATGGTCAGCCGCGTGACCCCAACCGCCGGAAACGAGCTGACATTCCTTCAGCAGCTCTTTGGCAACATTGGCCGGTTCAGCGCGGCCGAGGGTCAGTAGAACGCCCCTTCCCTTCCGCGCAGTCAGCCTCTCGCGTCCCCTTCGTTACAGACCCGCTAAAACCGCCAGGATCATCAACGCAACAATGTTGGTGATCTTGATCATCGGGTTGATCGCCGGCCCCGCCGTATCCTTGTAGGGATCGCCGACCGTATCGCCGGTCACCGCTGCATGATGGGCATCGGAACCTTTGCCGCCATGGTTACCGTCTTCGATGTACTTCTTGGCGTTGTCCCAGGCGCCGCCGCCTGCCGTCATCGAGATGGCGACGAACAGACCGGTGACGATCACACCCAGTAGCATGGCGCCGAGCGCCGAGAATGCGGCCGATTTTCCGCCAATCGCCAAGATGACGACAAACAGCACAATCGGCGACAGAACCGGCAACAGCGACGGCACGATCATCTCCTTGATCGCCGCACGTGTGAGCAGATCGACGCACTTGCCATATTCAGGCTTGCCAGTGCCTTCCATAATGCCCGGGATTTCCTTGAACTGCCGGCGAACCTCGACAACGACAGAACCTGCCGCCCGGCCGACCGCCGTCATGCCCATGGCGCCAAACAGGAACGGCAACATGCCACCGATAAACAGGCCGACAACGACGTACGGGTTGGTCAAAGAGAAGTCAGGCGACACCCCGACGAAGTAACTGAACTCACCTGAGTTAGCCTTAAAAAAGTCCAGATCGGACGTGTAGGCCGCGAACAACACCAGAGCCCCAAGTCCGGCAGAACCGATGGCGTAGCCCTTGGTCACCGCCTTCGTGGTGTTGCCCACCGCGTCGAGCGCATCTGTCGTTTTACGCACATTCTCGTCGAGGTCGGCCATCTCGGCAATGCCACCGGCATTATCCGTTACCGGGCCGTAAGCATCGAGCGCCACGACCATGCCGGCCAGCGCCAGCATGGCTGTGACGGCAATAGCGATACCCAGCAACCCCGACAACGAGAAGGAGACGATAATGGCGGCGCAGATAATCAACGCCGGGACGGCGGTCGCTTCCATTGAAATCGCCAGGCCCTGGATAACGTTTGTGCCATGACCGGTGGTCGACGCTTGGGCGATCGAGCGCACCGGGCGGTATTCCGTCCCGGTGTAGTACTCGGTGACCCAAATCAGCAGGCCGGTAACCACAAGGCCAGTAACGGCGCTCAGAAACAGCGATAGGCCAGTTACATTGGTGTCGCCAATCGTGAATTCCGCACTGAACCCGATCACCCACTCGGTAACACCGGCAATGCCGATCAGCGAAAAGACTGCTGAGGCGATAAAGCCTTTATACAGCGCTCCCATGATGTTGTTGCTGGCGCCCAGGCGCACGAAGAACGTGCCTATGATCGAGGCGATAATGCAGATACCGCCAATCGCCAGCGGGTAGACCATCATCGAGTCCAGTAACGGATTGCCGACGAGGAATATGGAGATCAGGACCATCGTCGCCACGATCGTGACGGCGTAGGTTTCGAACAAGTCGGCCGCCATACCGGCGCAATCGCCGACATTATCTCCAACGTTGTCTGCAATCACGGCCGGGTTGCGCGGGTCATCTTCGGGTATCCCCGCCTCGACCTTGCCGACCAGATCGGCTCCGACATCGGCGCCTTTGGTAAATATACCGCCGCCCAGGCGCGCAAAGATGGATATCAGCGAGGCGCCAAATCCAAGCGACACCAAGGCATCGACCATGGCACGGCCTTCGATCATACCGCTATCTTGCATCGCCGTTAGAACGCCGAAATAGCCGGCGACCGCCAGCAACGCCAATCCGGCGACCAGCATCCCGGTCACCGCACCGGCCCGAAAAGCGACCGATAGGCCCTGTCCAAGTCCCTGCCGGGCGGCTTCGGTGGTTCGCGCATTGGCGCGAACCGAGATATTCATGCCGATAAATCCGGTGGCGCCCGATAGGATCGCGCCGATAAGAAAGCCGACAGCGGAGGGCCAGCCAAGCAGAAAAAACAAGACAACCACAATGACGGCGCCGACCATGGCAATGGCTTGGTATTGCCTATTCAAATAGGCTGCGGCGCCTTCCTGGACGGCCGCGGAAATCTCTTGCATTCGCTCTGAACCAGCGCTCATTGCCAGAACCGAGCGCGCTGCCCAAATGCCGTACGCTATCGCCAAAACGCCACAAGCGAGGGCGAACCAAATTACTGGAGCCATATCAATGCTTCCCTTGTATCAGTGTGCTCATTTACCGGATTGCCAACTGCAGATATCTGCAGCCATAGGCCGAATCGTTAATCCCCCGAAAAGGTCGCGGGAACATGCCAAAAAGGGTTGCTGAACGCAACCGGCCAACCGTCATGCTTGCGAATTACTGACAGCGGGCGCGTAAATTCAGGCGGCAACTGGCATCTGCCGTCCCCGCAACCAGATGACCGCCACCAATACAAGGACCAGCAAAGGCACCGCCGCCAGGTTTACGGCAGCCCAGCCCACGGTCTGGTAAGTCCCGCCAGCCAACAGCGAGCAGATGGCAACCGTGCCAAACACGAAAAAGTCGTTGACGCCCTGGACCTTGGCTTTCTCGGCCGGCGTATAGGTCTGGAGTAGCAGAGTCGTACCGCCGGTAAACATGAAGTTCCACCCGAGACCGACCAACGCCATCGCGACCCTTAAATGCATTAACGAATCGCCGCTCAAATTCACAGCAATACTAAGGGCTGAAATCAACGCGCCGACGGTGATCACGTTCAGATCGCCATAGCGCTTTATCAACCAGCCGGTAAAGAAGCTGGGCACAAACATGCCGAGCACGTGCCACATGATGACATTGGTCACGTCGGGAAAGGCGAAGGCGTGCGTCGGGTGAGAACCCATGAAAAGCGGCGTCGACAACATGACGAAATTCATCACCCCGTACCCCACCATTCCGCTCAACACCGCGACGATGAATGTGGGTTGGCTGGCAATTTCACGGAAGGGCCGAATGGTCCCCTTACGCTCGGCTTCGCCTGGCCGCGGAATATCCGTGAAGAGCAACAGGACTATCATGATTACCTGCATCCCAAGGATGACAACAAACACGCCGCCATAAATGACTGGTTCCAGCAGATCGAACGCCCATGCCGATAAACTCGGTCCCATTATCCCAGCGAGGACACCACCTGCCAGGACCAGACTGACGGCTTTAGGCCTAAAGGCATTGCTGGCCGTGTCGACTGCGGCAAAGCGGAACTGCTGGTTGGAACCGGCAGACGTGCCGAATAGGGATGAGCCGATGCAGAACAGGAGGAAATCTTTCTCAAACAGCGCAAACAACGACAGCGCAATACCGGTCGATCCGATCAAGATGAATATGATGAACCCGGGGGCGCGTCCGATGCGCTTCATAAGAAGCGCAGCCGGCAAGGTCGCAAGGGTCATGAAGGTAAATTGCAAGCTGATTGGCAATGTGGCCAAGCCAAAGGGTACGCCGAAGATATCGATAATCGGCGCCAGCGCCGCGCCGATGAACGTGGTGACAGAGAAAATTAATATCATCTGCGTCTGCGCCAAGGCCTGGCACACCGACAATAGCGATACGTTGCGAACTGAACGATTAATAATCATGGCCGGACAATCCGGCAATGCCGGTAAGATTACAAGGTGCTAATGGGAATGGCTGGGCTGCGCTAAGCGCCCCTGCGCGACAGCGTGCTGACGAACACATCCAGGACCACGTCCTCGCCAAGCTCTCTTCGAGTCACCACCAACATGCGCCGCTTGATGGTATCGACGCTGACTTTCCGGCCGGTATATTCTTCGCGCTCGAACATGGCGTGCAGTTCGCGGAACATGATGTCGCGCAGGCGCCGCCGCGAATCGACAATATCGGTGCGCGAGCGCTCGCTGTCGATTTCCAGCGTCACCCCAACCGTAAAGGTGCCGGCAGGCAGTTGATCCCGGAAAATGGTGGCCGTAATCGGTGCGAGTTTTAAGTAGATGTGATCGCCGCCCGAGGCCGGTGCACTCTCCTCCGAAACAGGTGTGGCTACGAGACCTGGTTGAGCGGCCGTTTCATGCCCGCCGCCAACCAAAAGAAGAACAACAAGCAGTATAAATATTCTTTTCATGACCCGGCCGCCTTATCACTCGGTGACAAATAGGTTGCGCAAGACAACGTCGTAGACCACGCCGGGGCCCAGCAATCTCAGATTTACGGCGTTTATTCGGTTCATGATGGGGGTCACCTCAACATTGCCGTCTGCCGCGCCCGGCAAAGGCCGATCGGTCAGGGTCCGCAGATAGGCTTCGTAAAGTCGCGGCATCTCGCTCCGCACCCGATCCGCTTCCTTGCTTCCGTCCTCTACTTCAAGAGCCAGTGCGACAAAGACATTTTGCAGAATGCCTGTGCTTGTTTCGACCTGGATGAAAATTGGCTCAAGATCGATGTAGGCGAGCTCGAGCGGCGCTTCGATGACCGGCGGCTCGTCTTCCACTTGGACGGTCGTGTCCCTGACAAAAAATATGAATGATCCACCGCCAACCGATCCGAGGATAAGAAGACCGATTAGCGCAAATAGAATTAGCTTGCGACGCCCCGATATTTTTGCCGGCTCTGCAACCTCCTCATCGGGGTCCTCGTCTATGGAAATGTCGGTATCCGCCATCACCCACCTCTACCTGTCGTCCGTTCGAGTCCTGAACCAGGACAGCGCTGGGTTGCTCGCCTCTGCCGATCACTCGACCGATTCGAGTTAAACCAACACCGCACCGCACGGCCAATTCTTGCAGCCGCCCGGACAGATCCGTTGGCGCGGTAAAGATCAACTCGTAGTCGTCACCGCCCGTGAGCAGACTAAGGCGTAATGGTTGATTGTCTGTTACCAGGCGTTGTGCGGCGGCAGATAGCGGTACATTTTCGAGCCCGACTTCCGCTGACACCCCCGAAGCACGGCAAATATGGTTAAGATCGGCCACCAGCCCGTCGGAAATATCGGCCGCCGCACTGGCCAGCCCGTTTAGCCCCAGCCCTATTTCCACTCTTGGGGTGGGTGTACGAAACCGGCCGATAAGAAACCTGCGGGTGTCATCGTCGGGAGCCGTAATTCGCTCTTCCATCAATGCCAGTCCTAACGTGGCGTCACCGATGGTGCCGGAGACATAGATATCATCTTCGGCGGAAGCTCCAGACCGTAAAATAATAGATTTATCAGATACTTCCCCAATCATGGTGATAGAAAGCATTAATCCACCATTGCTTCGTGTGGTATCACCGCCGAGCAGCGTGATGCCGAACTGCTGTTGCTCGTCGGCGAGCCCTTGGGCAAAGGCGGCGACCCATTCCGGCGTCGTGGTATCGGGCAGCGCCAAAACCAACGTATACCCGCGCGGCGTCGCCCCCATGGCCGCAAGATCCGACAGGTTTACCCGCACCAGCCTACTGGCAATTGTCTGGGGGTCTTCTGACGCTGGGAAATGAACACCTGCGATAATCGCATCCGTTGTCACCACCGCATTCTTGCCGGGGGTTATCGCCAGTTCTGCGGCGTCGTCGGTTAGCCCGAACGCCCCGGGTTCGCCCTTGGAGAGCGGGGCAAAGTAGCGTTCGATCAGCTCGAATTCGTCGAAATTCGATGGCATTCCGGATGCCTTATTGGCGGCTGTCTTCTTTGGCTAATTCTTCGGGCCGCAATACCCGCGCCAACTTGTCCAAGACCGCGTTAACGAGCGCCGGCTCCTTGCCTTCGAAGAAAGCGTCGGCAACACGAACATATTCGCTAATGACAACGCGGGCAGGCACGGAGGGGCGAGCAAACAATTCGTATACGCCACAGCGCAATATGGCGCGAAGCAGGACTTCCATCCGTTCAACAGGCCAGGCATCGTCGAGGCAAGACGACACCATTTCATCGACCTCCGCCATTTTTTCACTTGTGCCGCGGACCAATTCGGCGAACAGGGCTTTATGCGCTTCGGCCATGGGTTCATCGCCGTCATCGGCCCGCCCATTGGGTTCGATCGCGCCGAACTGGTTTATAATTTCTTCTGTGGTCCCACCCGACATCGCCAATTGGTACAACGCCTGAACGGCGGTTAAACGCGCGACGCTGCGCGCCACGTTCGACGGTTTCGAATTGGCGTCGGTTGCATTCTCTTCGATGTTGCTCATCGAGGGAAAAGCCCAAATGTCCGCTTCATTTCGATCATGCTCAAACAGACTCGGGCGGCCTCGCCACCTTTGTCGCGACGATCGACGCCGGCACGCTCTTCGGCTTGCTCTTTATTTTCGACGGTCAACAGTCCGAACCCCAGAGCCAGGCAATATTGCACCGCCAGGTCTTGCAGCGCCCGGGCGGTCTCACCGCAAACGTAATCGTAATGGGTCGTTTCGCCGCGGATCACACAGCCCAGGGCGACGTAGCCATCGAACCGGCGTCGCGCGCCGACGAATTCCAGCGAGCGGACGGCGGTTGAAACGGCGGCCGGAATTTCAAAAGCGCCCGGAACCTCCACCACTTCCCAGGTCGCGCCGGCGTTTTTCAATGCGGCAGTTGCGCCGCGCACCAACTCGTCGGCGATTTCGCCATAGAATCGCGCGACCGCGATCATCACATGGGGTTGCTCGGCCATTAGCTATCTCCTCGCGATTGCGCATTCGGTATGACCGGGCGCGTTTCCACCACGCGCAGTCCGAAACCTTCCAGACCGATGATAGAGCGCTGCGAATTCGACAGCAGAATAATATCGCGCACGCCCAGATCGACGAGAATTTGCGCGCCCACTCCGTAGTCGCGAAGCTCATTCACGGGCCGGGTCGGCGCGCTCCACAATTGTTTTAGGCGATCGCTGGCATCGGTGGGAGACGTATCGCGAATAAGTACAATGACGCCAGCGCCTGCCTCGCCCACCATCTCCATCGATTTCTGCAACACACCAGCATCCTTCGCATCCGTGCTGCCCAAGGCGTCGCTGCCCAGACTGAAGGCGTGCATGCGAACCAAGACCGGCTCATCTGGCTTGATGTCGCCTTTTACAAGGGCGATGTGCTCTGCGTACTCGACCTTGTTGTAATAGACGTAATATTTAAAATTACCGCCATGATTCGAATTGAAATCATGCTCGAGCAAACGCTCGACAATGCGGTCGTTGCGCCGGCGATAAGCGATCAATTCGGCGATTGCGCCGATTTTTAGGTTATGGAATTGAGCGAACTTTATGAGATCGGGTAACCGCGCCATGTTGCCGTCGTCGTTCATGATCTCGCAGATCACCGCCGAAGGATTGAGGCCGGCAAGCCGGGCCAGGTCGACCCCCGCCTCGGTGTGTCCGGCGCGCACCAAAACGCCGCCGTCGCGCGCAGCCAGTGGAAATACATGCCCGGGCGTGACGATGTCTTCGGCTGTCGATCGGGGATCTATGGTGGCGCTAATGGTGCGCGCGCGATCGGGCGCAGAGATACCCGTGGTCACCCCTTCACGAGCCTCGATCGAGACCGTGAAGGCAGTTTCCAAACCGCCGCGGCGCGATTGCGGCAGCAACGAGAGATTGAGCTGCTGAACACGCTCCCTCGACAGCGCCAGGCAAATCAACCCGCGTCCGTGGGTCGCCATAAAGTTGACGGCATCGGGCGTCGCCATTTGCGCCGGGATTACCAAATCGCCTTCGTTCTCGCGATCCTCGTCATCGATGAGGATGAACATCCGCCCGTTGCGGGCATCTTCGATGATGTCCTCGATCGGCGATAGGATGCTCAGGTCTTCTCCG
>JBLHHE010000035.1:0-10100 GCA_047616465.1 Alphaproteobacteria bacterium | reverse complement strand
CCGATGTCACCGGGGCCCGGCAGATTTTGATCAATCTATTGACCAATGCGGTCAAGTTCACGCCCGAAGGCGGCACCGTCGGTATAGACATTGCGCGGGGGCAAGACGACAAAGTGCACATGACAGTGTGGGACACCGGCATCGGCATCCCCGAAGATCGCATTCAGGCGGTGTTCGAACGGTTCCACCGGGTGCGCTCCGACGCTTTCACCAACAACACCGAGGGCGTTGGCATCGGATTGCACGTCGCGCGCAATCTGGCGCAGTTGATGGGCGGTGATATTTCGCTGGAAAGCGAGCTTGGCAAGGGGTCGCGATTTACCTTGACCCTGCCGCGCTGGGACGCGGCGGCGCCCCGCGGATAGAGCCCGCCGGTTCGACCGCCGGCAAATTTCCAAATTTCAGTTTTGCGAACTGTCTCGGTGTTACGCGGCGGCGCGTTTGCGCCCGATAACTGCCGCACCTTCCGGCGTCAAAAGGCCGTTGCGCACCCAGCCCTGCTCCTCCATCCGGCGCCACTCTTCCGGCGGCACCGACAGAAAACCACGAACATGGCTCGGCCGGATCTGCACCGTATCATCCAACTGCGCGGCGCCTTCCGCCAGGGCGCCATCGGCGAGCCAGGTTAGGGCGAGGGCTTGTACCGGTGACATCAAGTCGCCGGGCGAGTGGAGCGATTGCACGAACGGCACCGCCGCAAGCCAGAACTCGTCATTCGAAACGCTTTGGACAAGATCCAGATCGGCGCGCGCGCGCGCCTCGTCGTCGAACGAGCGCAAGATATCGAACTCGCCATCGCCGCGCTTGCGGCACAACACCCAGACGTTCGCCGCGTTGGCGTTGCTCACCACAGGCGACGGATTGGTTTCCGTTACCGCTGGTTTAGGGTCTACTGAATCCACGATTTTTGCGCTCGTCATTGTGTTTTAGCGGGGGCGCCGACCGATCCAACGACGCCACCCCTTTTAGGCAGGGCCTCGCCGTGTTCGTTTAAAGAAACGGCGCCAGCAAGTATCTCTACCCCGTGCCCCTAAGGTTAGCGCATCGGCAAACCAGTGTCAGCAACCGGTTCAGGGCTTTTTCGTTAACAAATATGGTTAATTCAGCCCAATTTTGCGCAAATCAGCCAATTCCGGTGGATATTAATCATTACGGATTGGCCGCCTGATCTGAATCAAAGCCGTTCACGGATGCTTTGTGGAAAATAGCCCCTTCACCGAAAAGGTCGCGCCGGGGAGGGAACTGTCATGAATGCACCTGCACCAATGGTACTGAAACCGGAAGTCACCGCGTATTTCCACGAGGCGACGCATACGGTCACCTACATCGTTCACGAAGACGGTGGGCGGAGTTGCGCGATTATCGACCCTGTACTCGATTACGATGCCTGTTCAGGCCGCACGGCCACCCATGCCGCCGACGAAGTGATCGCCCATGTGCGGGGTAACGATTTGCAGGTCGAGTGGATTCTGGAAACCCATGCCCACGCCGACCATCTGAGTGCGGCGCCCTATCTCAGGCAACATCTTGGCGGCCGCACCGGCATCGGCGAGCACATCGTGACCGTGCAGGAGACTTTCAAGAAAGTTTTCGGCCTCGGCGACGATTTCGTTGCCGATGGCGGTCAATTCGACCATTTGTTTGCCGATGGCGAGACGTTCCGCCTCGGCGCGCTGGAAGGACAGGTCATGCACACGCCGGGCCATACGCCGGCCTGTGTCGCCTATCGCTTCGGCGATTGTCTGTTCGTCGGCGACACCATCTTCATGCCCGACTTCGGCACCGCGCGGACCGATTTTCCCGGTGGCGACGCGGCGACCCTGTACCGCTCGATCCGCGAAATACTGTCGCTGCCCGAGGCAACGCGGATATTCGTGTGTCACGATTACGGCCCCAACGGGCGCGACTTTGCGTGGCAGACTTCGGTGGTGGCCGAGCGCACCGACAATATCCACGCCAAAGACGCCATTAGCGAAGTTGCGTTCGTGGCCATGCGCACGGCGCGCGACGCCGAGTTGAGCTTGCCGTCGCTGATATTACCAGCGATTCAGATAAACATCCGCGCCGGGGCGCTGCCGCCCCCCGAGGATAACGGCATCAGCTATCTGAAAATCCCGCTCAACGCTCTGTAGGCCGCCGCGCACATAACCCCTCTGCCCTTAAGGGGGGAGGACTTAAAATCAGCGCCCTAAGCCGCCGCGGCGTCTTCGGCTTGTTGGTTGATGGCGTCGAAATCGCTCGCCCAATTATCGGCCAGCCAGTGCAGATAGGTGCTCATGCGTGCCGGGTCGAGCACCAGCGAGCCTTGGATTTTATCGATCTCCGGCTGTTCCTCGATGGTGATGTCGAGGGAGTCGTTGATCCGGTTGATCATGTTGAACATGGCGCAGATCATCGTCAGTTCGACGATCTCGGCGTCGCTGAACTGGGCTTTCACCTGGTCGTAGACGGCGCCGTTTTTCTGCGCCGTGTTGCGGGTGACATGTTCGGCCCATAGCACCGCGGCGCGTTCGCGTTCGGTGAAATTGGCGGAGTCCTTATAATCGTCGCCCGACATATCGATGATCTGCTCGGGAGTAATACCGGCGGCCTGGCCCAGCGAGGTGTTGTGGGCGTAGCAGTAATCGCAGCCGTTCACGTGGCTGGTCTTGATCACCACCATTTCCTTGATCCGGCCCGACAGCCGCGCGCCCGGCCATTCGCGCTGGTTGGCGGCGTTGATCGGCAGGAACAGCATGGCCAGCAACGGCGCGTGCGAGATGGTGCGGTAAAAATGCGGCACCCGGCCGAGCAGGCCGGTGACGGCGCCGTAAAATTCGTCAAGCTCGCCACTGACGGCTTCGGGTTCGATCAGGGGTATGCGCGCCATGGGATGGGTCTCCTTTAAAGGGATGAACAACTTTGCAGCGATCATAACGTGGCGTTGGCCGGCGGCAAGACCCGTCCACCGGAGCAACAGCGGCCCCTAATGCGCCTCGTTCCAATTGTCGCCCACCCCGGCGTCGGCGACGAGGGGGACGGCCAAGTTCGCGGCGGGGGCGGCGGCGGTTTCCATCACCTCGCGGGCCGCTTCGATGGTGGCGTCGACTTCGCCGTCGGGCACTTCGAACAGCAGCTCGTCATGGACCTGCAGCAGCATTTTCGCGGCTAGGTTCTTGCCCGTCAGGGCCGGCGGCATGCGGATCATGGCGCGCTTGATGATGTCGGCCGCCGCGCCCTGGATTGGCGCATTGATCGCCTGGCGCTCGGCGCCGCCGCGCACCGCCTGGTTCTTGTCGCCGATGCCGCTCAAATGGATGCGCCGGCCGAACAATGTCTCCACATAGCCGTTCGCTTTGGCGAATTCGATGGTCTCGTCCATATAGGTGCGGATTTCGGGGAAGCGCACGAAATAGGCGTCGATATAGGCCTGGGCGTCGGACCGCGCGATGCCCAGATTGCGCGCCAGACCAAACGCGGAAATGCCGTAGATGATGCCGAAATTGATTGCCTTGGCGCGGCGGCGCAGATCGGGCCCCAGCTCGTCGAGAGGCACATCGAACACCTGGCTGGCGGTTAGCGCGTGAATGTCCACGCCCTGCTCGAAGGCCTCGATCAGCGCGCCGATGCCGGCGACATGGGCCAGCACCCGCAGCTCGATCTGGGAATAGTCCAGCGAGACCAGCTTGTGGCCAGGTACGGCCACAAAGGCGGCGCGGATCTTGCGGCCCTCTTCGGTGCGCACCGGGATGTTCTGCAGATTGGGGTCGTTCGACGATAGCCGGCCGGTCTGGGCGATCGCCATGCCGTAGGAGGTGTGGATGCGCCCGGTATCGGGGTTGATCTGCTCGACCAGGGCGTCGGTGTAGGTGGATTTGAGCTTGGCCAACTGACGCCAGTCGAGCACCGTGCGCGGCAGATCGTGGCCCTGGGCGGCCAAATCTTCGAGGATATCGGCGCCGGTGGAAAAGGCCCCGGCCTTGCCCTTTTTGCCGCCCTCGATGCCCAGTTTGTCGAACAGAATTTCGCCGAGCTGCTTGGGCGAACCGATGTTGAATTCCTCGCCGGCCTGCAGGTGGGCCTGTTCTTCCAGTTTCGCCGTACGCTGGCCGAAATCCTTCGACAGGGCGGTGAGCGCGGCGGCATCGACCTTAATACCGGCGCGCTCCATGGCGACGATGACCGGCACCAGCGGCCGCTCGGTTGTCTCATACAGGGTGGTCAGATGGTCGGTGGCGAGGCGCGGTTTCAGCGCGCGGTGCAGGCGCAGGGTGATGTCGGCGTCCTCGGCGGCGTAGTCCAGCGCGGCGTCGAGGGCGACTTCGGCGAAGCTGATGCGGGTTTTGCCGCTGCCGGCAACCTGGGAGAATTTAATCGTCTCGTAGCTGAGATGGCGCGACGCCAGATCGTCGAGATTATGCTTGCCGCGCCCGGCATCGAGCACATAGCTGAGCAGCATCGTGTCGTCGATGGCGGCCGGGGCGAGGGGCGGTTCTGCCGGCAGATGCTTCTCGCAGGCGCGGGTCAACACCAGCAAATCGTATTTGGCGTTGTGGGCGATCTTGAGAACCGCGGGGTCTTCGATCAGCGTCTTCAGGGGCGCCAGCGCCGTGGCCAGCGGGATCTGCTTGATCGCGCCATTGCCTTTGTTGCCACCGGTGCCGTCCAGGTCCAGCTCGGTCGGTGCGCCGTCGACATGACCGACCGGCACGTAGCAGCCATTGCCCGGTGTGGTGCTCAGCGAGAAGCCGACAAGTTGGGCCTGCATGGCGTTGAGCGAGGTGGTCTCGGTGTCGACGGCGACGGTGCCGGCGGCATAAGCCGCATCGATCCAGGCGGCCAGCGCCGCTTCGTCCTGCACCAACTGGTATCTTGCCTTGCCGGGGGCTTCGGCGGCGCTGGCCAGGGTGGTTTCGTCGAGCAGGCCTTCGGCGACGAAGCGGCTTTCGACGCGCGCGGTCAGGGTGCGGAATTCCATTTCCTTCAAGAACGCGATCACCGTCGCCGGGTCGGGGTCCTTTAAGGCGAAATCGTCGATGCCTTCTTCCGTTTCGATATCGTTTTTCAGAGTGACCAGTTCGCGGCTGACGCGCGCCAGATCGGCGAACTCGATCAAATTCTCCCGCCGCTTGGTCTGTTTAATCTCTGCCGCGCGGGCCAGCAGCGTGTCGAGATCGCCATATTCGTTGATCAAAAGCGCCGCCGTCTTGACGCCGATACCGGGCACGCCGGGCACGTTATCGGTGCTGTCGCCGGCCAACGCCTGCACGTCGATGACCTTGTCCGGTGCGACGCCGAACTTTGCCGCCACCTCGGGCGTGCCGATGACGATGTCCTTCATCGGGTCGAGCATGGAAACGCCGGGTTGCACCAGTTGCATCAAATCCTTATCGGACGAGACCACCACCACGTCGATGCCGCGCTCGGCGGCGTGGCGGGCATAGGTGGCGATCAGATCGTCGGCCTCGAAGCCGGCCATCTGGATCGCCGGCAAATTGAAGGCGCGGGTCGCCTCGCGCACCAGCTCGAACTGGGGCACCAATTCCTCGGGCGGGGCGTCGCGGTTGGCCTTGTATTCGGGGTAGATGTCGTTGCGGAACGTCTTGCGCCCGGCGTCGAAAATCACCGCCATATAGTCGAATGCGCCGTCGTTGCGCGCCTGGTCGATGAGCTTGAGCAACATACCGCAATAGCCGGCGACGGCGTTGGTGTAGATGCCGTCGGTGCGCCGGAATGCGTCGAGGGGCGACGAATGGAAGGCGCGAAAGATGAACCCCGACCCGTCGATCAGGTAGAGCTTTTCCGCAACGCTTTCGGGTTTCGATTTTGCCGTATCCGTCATATCTATGATTTAGCGCAAACGCGCCGCGGCGGCGAGGGGTGCGTGAACAAAAGCCCCTCTCCCGTGGGAGAGGGGCAGGGCTTGGAAGCGGCAAAATCGCTCAAGCTGGCGGCCAATTCTCGATGGGCATCAAATCCAGTTGCCAGGCGAAACCGGGCAGCGCCTGAAACCGCTCCTTCCAGGCGGCGATAGCGGGAAAATCGGCCGGGTCGTAGCCGGCATCGACAAGAAAGCTCATCACCGGAAAGGCGGCGATGTCGGCAATCGTCGGGCGGCCGCAGGCCAGCCACTCATTGTCCGCCAGATGGGGCTCGATAATGCCCAGACCCCGGTCGGCGGTGATCTTGAAGTAATCGAACACCGGGCCGCGGCCGGCGCCGAACAGCAACTCGAAGCGCAACCGCGCCAATCCGTAACTTAGGAAATCGACGGCAAAGCCGACCCAGTCGCCGATGCGCGCTTCTTCCATCCAGCCGCTGGGGCCGAACTGCCCGGTCTGCTCAACCAGATAGCGCAACGTGTCGTGGCTTTGGCGCAGCACCAAATCGCCATGCACCAGTACCGGCACCTTGCCGAGGGGATTGATCTCCAGATAGTCGCTCTCGAGGTTGGTGCGGGCCATCAAGTCGACGGCCTCGAACTCGTAAGGCGTGCCGGTCATCGACAGCATCAGCGCCGTCTTATAGGCATTGCCCGATCGCGGGTGGCCGTACAGCACATACGACAAATTGTCGGTCATGATCTTGGTTCTCCCTGATGTTCCGCGTCTAGGGCGCGGTGGGGCGATTATAACGCGTATTTAGACCAGCGGGGCCCAATCGGTGCGCAACAGTTGCCAGTCGAGCCGGTCGCCCCGCGTGGCGATCATGGTGAAGCCAAGTTTTTCCAATGTGTGCACCGATGCAATGTTGCCTGTGGCGCAATCGGCGATGATGCGCAGCGTGCGCGAATCATAAAACGCCCAGTTGATCAGCGCCGTGCAGCCTTCGATCGTTAGCCCGCGGCGGCGATGCGCCGGCACCACCTGATAGCCGAGCACGACCGCGCCATCGGCCGACGGCGGACCGTTGAACGAGGCGGCGCCGACGATCAAGCGCTCGGTCTTGTAGAAAAACAACCACAGGCCCCAGCCGCCGGTATCGGGCGGCGCCGTGGAACCCAGGGCGGGGTTGGCGGCGTCGTCGAGGCGTTGGGCGAAGGCCGGCAATTTGGCCGCTAGGTCGGCGTCGGGGAAATCGCGGTGCAGCAGCCCGGCTGTCAGCTCGGCGGCATGTTTGCGGTCACCGATGAGCGCCCGGGCGAGGGCACGGTCGACCGGTAATAGGGAGAGGCGCCCGGTGTCGAGGGGCGCGGGGAAGGCCGGAATTGTCAGGGTTCGAACACCCGGTGTCTAGTGCGACGCCGGCGCCGCCGCGCCGGCTTTGAGCACATATTGGCGGCCGCAATAGGGGCAGTCGATTTTGGTTTTCTCACCCATGTTGAGAAACACCCGCGGATGTCCCAACGCGCCGCCGCCGCCATCGCAGGCGAGGGTCGGGCTATCGGCTTCAATAATCTCGGGCGGTTCCATGGATGGTCTGTTCCTTCGCGTTTTCGAACCGGCGCGGCGATAGCGGTTGCCACGCCCGGTAAGGGACCATACATAGGCGAACATGCGATTTGCCTCAACCACTCGAATAACGCCAAGTCGATATGAGTGACAGCAGCGACGATCTGCCGGCGCTGGCGATCAGTGCGCGCGGCCTCGACAAGGTCTATCGGGGTAATGGAGGCCAGGATGTACACGCGCTCAAAGCCATCGATCTGGATGTGCCGCGCGGCGGTATTTTCGGCCTGCTCGGTCCCAATGGCGCCGGCAAGTCGACCTTTATCAATATTCTAGCCGGGCTGGTGATCAAGACCGGCGGCACCGCCCGGGTGTGGGACATCGATATCGATCGCCGTGCCCGCGCGGCCCGTGCGGCGATCGGCGTGGTGCCCCAGGAACTTAACCTCGACGCCTTTTTCACCCCGCGCGAATTGCTGGAGTTGCAGGCCGGCCTCTACGGCGTGCCGCCGCGCGAGCGGCGCACCAACGAGATTCTCGAGCGGGTTGGGCTGACCGATCGGGCCGAAGCGTTCTCGCGCAATCTGTCGGGGGGCATGCGCCGGCGTCTGCTGGTGGCCAAGGCCCTGGTCCACAATCCGCCGGTGCTGGTGCTCGACGAGCCAACCGCCGGCGTCGATATCGAGCTGCGCCAATCGCTGTGGGCGTTTGTGCGCGAGTTGAACGCCAATGGCACCACGGTCGTCCTCACCACCCATTATCTCGAGGAAGCCGAGGAGCTGTGCGACCGGGTGGCGATTATCAATCATGGCCGGGTGATTGCCTGCGAGGATACAAAGGCGCTGGTGGCGCGGCTCGACAACAAGGAATTGCGCCTGACCGTGGCCGAGGACATAACCGCGCTGCCCGCCGCGCTAAGCGATTTCCATGTGGATCTTTACGGCAGCCATCAACTTGTCTTCCGCTACCGCACCAGCGAAACAGAAATCGGCGCCATCCTCGCCGCCGTTGCCGAGGCCGGGCTAACCATTGCCGATCTATCGACCGAGGAGCCCGATTTGGAAGATGTCTTCCTCGAGCTCACCCGCGCGCAACCCTGAGCACTGGCATGGGCGCGCGATCTCGTTTCTTCATCCTGCTGGCGGCGATCGCGCTTACGGCCTGTGCGCCTCGCTTGCAAAACTTCGGCCCCGACGCGACCCAATCCATGACCCCGCAGCTCACCGACGATAGCGTTTCAACCCGCGACGGCCTTACCCTGCCGGTGCGCCGCTGGCTGCCCGACGGCGCGCCGAAAGCCGTCCTCGTCGCGTTGCACGGTTTCAACGATTACGGCAACGCCTTCGCCGATATCGGCGCTTTTCTGGCCGGCCACGGCGTCGCCGTTTTAGCCTACGATCAGCGCGGATTCGGGGCCGCGCCGGAACCTGGAATCTGGCCGGGCCGGGAGAAATTGACCGGCGATTTCCGCGACGTTCTCACCGCCACCCGCGCCGCTTATCCCGGCGTGCCGGTCCACGCGTTGGGCGAGAGCATGGGCGGTGGCGTGCTCATGGCGGCCTGGGCCGAGGCGCCCTATCCCGCCGATAGCATCATTCTGGTCGCCCCCGCCGTATGGGGCCGCGCGTCGATGCCGGCCTTTCAAACCGCCGCCTTGTTTATGTCGGCCTATACCACGCCATGGTTGCGGGTCAGCGGCGGCGGTCTGAAACGCCAGCCGTCCGACAATATCGAAATGCTGCGCGCCCTGGGCCGCGACCCCCTGGTCTTGAAAGAAACCCGGGTCGACGCGGTATGGGGCCTCACCAACTTGATGGACGCCGCGCTGGACGGCGCCAAAATGTTCGACGCCCCGTCGCTCATTCTCTACGGCGCCAAAGATGACATCATCCCGGCGCGCGCCACCCTGGATATGCTGGCGAGCCTGCCGCCGCCGCAGCGCCCGCGCAAGGTGGCGATCTACGACGCCGGATTTCATATGTTGTTGCGCGATCTTAAGGCCGAGACGTCATGGCGCGATATTTTGGCGTGGTTGGACGATCCGCAGATCGGCCTGCCCTCGGGCGCCGACACCATCGACCCCATAAGCGCCCTGGCGGCGCGGTAGCGCACTATCCCGAAGCATGCGGCGCGTTAGTCGGTTCCGCCCGTGCCGTCTTCCTTTTCCAACTTGAGGGACAGCGAGTTCATGCAATAGCGCAGGCCGGTCGGCGCCGGTCCATCGGGGAAGACGTGGCCCAGATGGGCATCGCATTTGCAACAAACGCTCTCGGTTCGAACCATGAAAAAGCTGCGGTCCTTGCGATCTTCGACCGCGTCCGGGGCGATGGTGTCGTAGAAGCTGGGCCAGCCGGTGCCGGAATCGAATTTTTGCGCCGAACGGAACAGCGGGTTGCCGCAGCATACGCATTTGTAGACGCCCTGATCCTTGCAGCCATCATATTCGCCGCTATAGGCCGGCTCGGTGCCGTGCTCGCGGGTGACGTGATATTGCTCGGGCGTCAGTTGCGCGCGCCAATCCGCGTCGCTCTTGACGATCTTGTCCCCGTCGTTTTTCTCGCTCGCGTCGTTTTTCGCCATGGCTTGCGCCTCCCCTCATTGACCGGCCACCGGCCCGGCGTGGCGGGCGGTGCGGGCCTTAATATGGGCATATGACGCCGGCCAATCAATGCGGGCAAGCGCGATATGCTTGACCGAATTGGACAAAAGCGTAATGTCACCGCGACGCGCCCG